>CAXTUQ010000029.1:0-20651 GCA_964247405.1 uncultured Acetobacteraceae bacterium | reverse complement strand
ACCTCGTATAAGTCGCCGAGGCGTTAGAGCTCTAGGTGGCCGGGGGGTGGGGCGCGGGCCGCGGCGTAGGCCACGACCATGGGGCTTGCGTCAGGCGGGGGCGGGGTCGAGGTGTCCATGAAAGCCGGTGCTTCTAGGGTTGCTGAGGAGCCGGGCCGTTCTCGCGACGAGGCTGGACGGGATGCCGCGGTCTGCCGGCACCGTCGTCGGGCAGCCGGAGGGAAAGCAGCCGCGCCCTGACCGTTGGCGGCAAGCCGGGGAACGGGTCGATGCCGACCTGGCCGGCCAGGGCGTCGATGCCCAGGACCTGGCAGACAGGATGGGCGGTGTTGCTGCACAGCCAGGCACCCGCGGCCAGGGCCTGCGGGTCGTGGATGGCTTTCCAGGTGGCGGTCGGCGCCAGCACGCGGTTGTCCCCGATCGTGTCGATCTGCGTGCCGGTGAAGGCGGGGCCGGTGACGACATACAGCTCGCCCCGCCGGCGGGCGAGGCGGCGCACGGCGCTCTCGATGCGCTCCCAGGGGCCGCGGTTCAGGGCGGGCGCCTGCGGGACCACGTTGGCCAGCGAGAAGGTCTGCTGCTGGGCCTGGGGGGTCGGCATGTCGCCGCTGGGCGCCATGTGGCCGCGGTCCAAACCGCTGCGGGCGTAGTCGGCCAGCTCGGCTCGGCCCCCGGGCGGCAGGCGAGCGTCCGGGTGGAAGCGGTTCTCGCGGGGGACGCGCCGGGCCGCCTCGATTGAGGCCCGGGTCAGGCGCTCGGCCGACCACAGGGCGCCGCGGGTGACGGCGGAGGCGGTCACGGCAAAGCCGTCGTTGCACAGCAGCACCGCGCCTTGCGCCAGCCGCGGATTGGCGAAGGCCGGCGGCGTGCCGCCTGGGAAGAACTGCGGGCAGGCGTTCTCCTGCGCGGCGGCGAGGGCCGGCGCGAACAGCAGGGCAAGCGGGAGAAGGCGGATCAGGGTCGTGGTTCCGTACAGGCCCAAAGCTTGTTCATGGCTTTGGTCCTGGCCTTGACGCCGCGCCCGGTTCCGGGCCGGGTTTCTTTTCCACCTTCGGGGCTTGCTCTTCTTTTTCCGCCAACCGCGCCTCGAACGCGCGCAGGCGTCCGATCAAGGGAGCCGGGGGCGGGTCCTGCGCCGACGCTGCCTGTTCTGGCGTGCGCATGGCTCGGAGAATGCCGCCAACGGCCGAAGGCCCGGGTTCCGGCGGCGCAACAGCGCCTGTGGCCGGCCCGAGGCCGGGCAAGGAGCGCAGGCGCTCCGCATCCTGGGCGACATCGACCGTAGGAGGCCGGACGTGCGGGGCCAGGAAGGCGTCGAGCGCCTTGCCCGGCTGTTCCAGCTCGCGCGTCAGCGCAGCCAGGTAGTCCGTCTTGGCCACGTTCTCCCAGGCGACGCGGACGCCCGCACGGCGGCACAGCTCGGCGTGCACCGTCATCAGCGTCCGGCCGTTGCCATCCAGGAACGGGTGTCCGTGGCAAAGCAACCCCATGATCTCGCCGGGCGCGGCCCGCATCCGGGCGGGGTCGGTGGCCATGCCGAGGGCGTGCTCCACCGCGCGGCGGACGTCCTGGGGGTGGGCGAACAGGTCGTAGCGCCCGGCCCTGCCCACCGCGAGCCAGGGCGCCGTGGCCTCGCGGTCCTGCCCGGCCCAGGGATACATGTCCCCGAACAGACGCCTGTGGGTGTCGAGCACGTCCTGGTAGCCGAGCGGCTCGCCCGTGCGCAGGGCTGCGAGCGCCTCGCCGACGCGGGCGCGGAACGCCTCATGCTCCAGGCGCCTGACCCGCTCCGGGTCTTTCTCGCCGGCGACGTTGCGGAGATAGCCGCGGCTGTCGAAGTCGCCGAACGGGTCGAACGTCACCCGGTCGCGGCGATCCGTGGTCGCTCGCGCAGGTAGGCGGCGTGCAGGGCGAAGCGCTGGGCGTGGGTGATCACGCCTACCCTGGCGAGGACCTGCAGCAAGTCCTCCACCGCGTCGGGCGCCACCTCGGCGTCCGATAGGCGCGACACGTCGGCCGCAAAGGCGTCGAGCGGCGTGGGCTGGTATGCGATCCCGTGGCGGCGGGCAAGGGCGCGGATGGTCTCGGCCACCGAGGCGGTTTCAAGGTCGGCGCCGGCGTTCGCGGCGGTGGCAGGCACGGTCAGGTCGTCCATGGCGCCTTCCTTCGATGGGGCAGCATTGTAACGTTCGACGGCTGGGTTGTCGAAGGCGCGTTGCGCACGGATGCGGAAGATCGCCCCGTCGCCGGTCAACGCTGGACCCGGGTTTCCCTGACTCCTTCGGGCGGCCCTGGATACGCAGTGGGGCAAGCGCCCTCGACGAACATCGTCCCGCCATTCCTGCCGTCCGGCCCAGACCGGTTGATCGCGCAGGTCGGGTGCGTGTGGGCAGCAGTCCAGGCGGCTGCCCGCAGGAGAGGGTTGACCGGAGAGACGGCACACAAAGCCAGGAAGGCGAAAACCAGGATCGCTGCGACGTTGGTCATGATCAGATCCTCAGACAGCGCGCGGTGCGGGCGGCAAGACGAGCACGCGCTGTTCCCGTGGCCACGGACGCTGGCGCCTTTGCCGGGCGACTGCTACGGCGGGTAGAATCCAGCCCTGGCTCCGACAAGCCGCTAACATCATGCGCCGATCCAATCCGGCCTATGCTCGCCGGGTTCGGCATCCAGGGGACGGCCATGAGGATCGCGCCAGGCGGCGCGGTGCGCCTGCATCAGGTCGTCGACGATGGCCTCGCCGTCCTTGGGCCGGATGCGAACCCGGACCCGGTGCGTCCGGCTTGAGCCGTCCGCCATCATGTCGAGGACGAGTGCCACGTTCCGGTAGCCGGGCGACTGCCAGCACGACACATAAGAGGCCGAGAAGTCAGACCCCCGGTCCGGCGACCCCCCTTGGGCTTGCGCCGGGGCGGGCCGTTCCAGGATGGCGTCGGCCCGCTCGGCTTCTGCCTGTTGCGCGGCGCATTCCGCCTCGTCGGCGATCTGCCGGGCCGCCTGCGGGATCAGCGCGAGCCAGCCGGCGCCCACGCGCTCCATCGCCTCCGCCAGCGTGTAGTTCATGCGCGCGAGCCAGTCGGGCCGGTTGAGGACCAGGGCCGCGGCCAGCTTCTCCCCGGTGGACAGGACGCCGAAGCCGCCCGCGGCGGCGTGGCGGGACTTGGCTATGATGTGGTCCAGTTCGCTCATCCCCGATCCTTCCACAAACAACCGTCCGCGCTTCCGGCATCATGTTATGTAACAGTAACGAACGGCTTCCGATAGGTCGAAAGACGCGGCGTGATGCCCCTCAGCGGGCGTGGACTGTCCGAAGTCGCCGGCGGGCCTGGCGCTCGGCGGCTTCGGCGTCGTGTAGCAGCACCGTGCGCTGCCCCGGTGGCAGCAGTCTCCGACTGATCGGCGTATCGCCGGACGGCGGCATATGGCCGCGGTCGAAGCCGCTGTTGCGATGTTGGCCACCTCAGATCGGTCGTTGGGCGGCAGGCGCGCGTCCGGGTGGAAGCGGTTCTCGCGGGGGATGCGCCGGGCGGCGTCCACCGTGGCTCGGGTCAGGCGCTCGGCCGACCACAGGGCGCCGCGGGTGACGGCGGAGGCGCTGGCGGCGAAACCGTCGTTGCACAGCAGCACAGCGCCTTGCGCGAGCTTCGGGTTGGCGAAGGCCGGCGGCGTCCCGGTCGGGAAGAACTGCGGGCAGGCGCCGTCCTGCGCGGCGGCGTCTAGCAGAAGCAGCAGGGCAAACGGGAGGCTCGCCCGGACGAAGCGGCCGCGCGAAGAGCGCACCGGATCGCGGTCGGCCCACGGGCCTTGATCCGGATACCCCAGCGACGCTTGGTGATATCGTCAATGCCGATCACCACCTCGCCCGTGGACAGAAAGGCGCCGAGCACCTGTACCAGGAGCGTGCGCGCCACGGCGCGACCGTCCCAGCGCGCCCGGTTATTGATCCGGCCAGGGTCATCTTGGGTGCTGATTGCATTCGAACCCAGGCAGCCCAGGGGTTGGGAGGCGAGGCTCATGCAAGATTACCCTGGCCGGATCAATAAGCACCTCGTGATAGCGCTAGAAACCCGAGGTCGCCGCCCTGCCCATGACCCGCAGCGCCTAGCTCACCGTCCGCTAGCGCGGCGCCTGCGACCGGCACAAGTACGCGGAACCAGACCGGTGCCGAGAAATGG
Source organism: uncultured Acetobacteraceae bacterium (assembly GCA_964247405.1). Taxonomy (GTDB): domain Bacteria; phylum Pseudomonadota; class Alphaproteobacteria; order Acetobacterales; family Acetobacteraceae; genus CAHJXG01. Next base: position 16,476 of record CAXTUQ010000029.1, on the reverse strand, counting down.
TCGTGGAAAGCCGCCAGCCAGCCCGCAAGCAAAGGCGGCGTCAGGCTCGGATGCGCGACGACGCCGGGGTGGATGCGATGGGGCAGCATCTCGCATCAACGCAGCTCCCATGTGCATCGGCCGCACGAGATGGCCGGCGGACATCAGCTCAGCCCCTAAAATGCGGAAAGTCGAGATCAACCTACCCTAACCTGATCCCACAAGCCGGCTGGCAGCCAAGTTGACGGTGCCGTCGCCAGCAATTCTGGGAGCAAGGCAGCAGGCCGAATGTGCGTTGACGCCGCCCGACGGCGCACTCATTGTGTCAATCGCGGCAGAAAAGACAAGCTGGCTAGGACTCCGCAGCGTCTAAGAGCGCTGTATCCGGTCCGTGCAACATTTAACGGGATGAAACGAGCCAGGCGCTTTTCAGGCGTATGGATGGAAAGGAACCCGTTATGGCGGGAATCGAAGCGTCGCACTGTCCTGCTGCGGCCGACGCGGACGGGCAGGTCCGTCTCCGGGAGCGCTTGACAGTGCGCCTTGCAAGCGTGTTGTGCGCGGTCGGCATCTTGCTGATCCCCGCCGTGTCGGATGCGGCCAATGAGTCCTGCAACCAGATGCAAGTCTATCTGGCAATCGCTCCCAACCATCGGGAGGACGTCATGTCCTACATCGCGCCCCGGCTGCAAAAGGACCTGGGGGTCACCCTTGTCGCGGAGGCTATCGGCTCCTCGACCATGGTGAGCCGTGTGACAGCGCAGGCGTCCGCCCCACGCGTCAGCATTGTGCAGTGGGACGTGCCGATTGGCATTGATGCGTGCGACCAGGGGCTGTGTGAGCCGATTGATCTCTCCCGGGCGCCGAATGCACAGTCGTTGACCGAGTGGGCCTACACGCGCAACACCGCCGGGCAGATTTCAGTGCTGACCGGGGGCGCGGTGGGCGTCGGGTTTCTCTACAACGCTGACGAGTTCGCAAAGCGCAAGATCACGCCACCGAAGTCTTGGAAGGACCTTTCCGATGCCGCCTATGCGGGGCGGCTCGGCGTCACTGCGCCGCAGAGCACGATGGGCACGGCGGCATTGCTGATGCTGGCCAAACTCGCCGGCGGCAGCGCTGACAACGTCGATGCGGGCTTCGCTGCCACCAAGCAGATCCTGGCGCTCAAGAACACTGTGTTCACTTGGTCGTCGGAGCTGTCGAACCTGTTGCAGCTCGGCGAGCTGTGGGTCGCGGTGAACAGCTCCAACCTCGCCCCGGCGATGCGCGTCAAGGGGTTGCCGATCAACTTTGTCTGGCCGGCGGAAGGTTCGCCGACGGTGAACTCTGGCGTGTCGCTCGTGAAAGGCGGCCCGTGCCAGCAGGCAGCCTACGAATACATCAACCTCTACTTCAGCCCGGAATTCCAGGCTACGCGGATGCGCAACGGCGGGGGGCTCAGCGCCAATGCCGCAGCCTGGAAGCTGCTGACGCCGGCACAGATGTCCGACCTCGACCTGCAGCCGGACACGTTGGGCCGGTTGCTCGACCTCGACTGGCGCAAGATCAACACGAACCGTCCAGCCTGGATCGAGCGCTGGCAGCGCGAGCTCCGCTGACCCTTTGCAGTTGGTGCGGCGCCAGGCTCGCACCGAGCGTCGCGCCCGCGTGGTCGGCATAAGTGCCGTTGATTAAAAAGCCCGAACCGGCCCGTCTCGTCGGAGCTTCACTGGAGCAACTTACCATGCCTGAGTCACCCCTGGCCGACATCCTAGCCCAGGTCCCCGCGGGTGCAGAGGCACCCTTCCCGCTCGCGGAGTATGAACGCCGCATCGCGAACGTGCGCCGGGCCATGCATGCGAAAGGTTTCGACCTGCTGCTCACCACAGGGGCGGAGAACATCTTCTACCTTTCCGGCCAGCAGACGCCCGGCTACTACACGTTCCAGTGCCTCGCTGTGCCGGCGGAAGGCACATGCTTTTTGATCAATCGGGCGCTGGAGAGCCCGAACGCGCGATTGCAATCCGTGCTGACCGACATAACCGGCTACAACGACGACGCTGATCCAGCACTCGCGGTCGCGGAGGCGCTCAAGGTACGCGGCTGGCAAAGCAAGCGCGTCGCCATCGACCAGAACGGCTGGTATCTCACGGTGAACCTCTACAACAGGCTGACAGCCGCCTTCGGCACGCTTCTGGACGGATCCTCCATGGTCGAGCCGCTGCGTCGCGTGAAGTCGGCCGCCGAGCTCACGCAGATCTCGGAGGCGGCGCGGGCCAACGACGCTGGCATGGCCGCCGGCCTCGCCGAGATGCGCCCGGGGATCAACGAAAACGACGTCGCCGCCGCGATCATGGCGGCCTCGATCAAGGCCGGCGGCGAGTACGTCGGCATGGAGCCGTTCGTCACTTCGGGCCCGCGCAGCGGGGTGCCGCACACCACATGGAAGCGGCGCACCGTGGTGCCGGGCGACGTCGTCATTCTCGAAACCGCGGCCTGCTACAACCGCTACCACGCGGCGCTGTATCGTACGATCTTCGTGGGCCATGTCCCGGCGCTGGCCGAAGACATGTACAAGGTCTGCGACGAGGCGCTCTCCGCCGCGATCGAGGCGCTGCGTCCCGGCAACACCTGCGCCGACGTCCATGCTGCGGCACAGGCGGTGATCGACCACCACGGCTACACGTACGGATACCGCAAGCGCACTGGCTACAGCATGGGAATCTCGTTCGCGCCGGACTGGGGTGAGGGCAACATCCTCAGCCTCTACCGCGGCGTCGACGTGCCGCTGCAGCCGGGCATGGTGTTCCACGTGCCGATCACGCTGCGCGACTACGCGAAGTTCACGGTCGCAGTCAGCGACACGCTTGTCGTCACCGAGGGCGCCGCACGCCCGCTGAGCCAGCTCGAACGCGTCGAACTGCGCGTCTGATCCGCCCCTGCCGTTCCTCCCCGTCCGGTTGCTCTCCTGGATCGCCGGTGCGTAATCGAGTTCCTGCGCGACACGCCGCTGGTCGTGCATCTGGTATGGATCCACCACTGCGCGCCGATCATCCGCGGCATCAACCTGCCGCGCATCCCAGCCGCGATCCTTGGGCTTTCGATCGGCGAGGCCACGAACATGTCGAAGTCATCCGCGCCGGCATCCAGACGGTCGCGCCCGGCCAGATCGAGGCCGCGCAGGCCAGCGGCTTCAGCCATGTCCGGACGATGCGTCACATCGTCTTGCCGCAGGCGCTGCGGCTGACAATGCCGCCATTCGTGGATTCCCACGTCTCGCTTCTGAAAGCCACTGCGCTGGTGGCCATCATCGCGGTACCGGACCTGATGTTCACGGCGCAGCGTATGGCGGCCGACACCTATCGCCCGATCGAGCTGCTGACCACGGCCGCCATCCTCCATTTCGTAATCGCCTACCCGATGGTGCCGGAGGTCCGCGTGTTGGAGCGGCGGGTCCGCTTGGTGCCCCTCCGGTGACCCCGGCACCACAGCCAGCCGTGCGGATCACAGGCCTAGCCAAGCAGTTCGGTCCGCACGAGGTGCCAACCGGGATTGGCCTTTCAGTCGGTCGGGGGGGAGGTGCTGTGCCTGATCAGCGCCAGCGGGTCCGGCAAGAGCACCGCGTTGCGCTGCCTGAACCTGTTGGAGCAGCCATCCCGCGGCAACCTGTTCTACGACGGCGATCTCGTCGCCGCGCGCGATGGAGAAGGCACGCCGCTGCGGATAAGTCGCGGCTGGCCGCTGCTGCGGCATCAGCTTGGCATGGTGTTCCAGCAGTTCGACCTGTGGCCGCACATGGATGCGTTGGGCAACGTCGCCGCTCCGCAGAGCTTCGCCCGCGGCGTGTCGCGCCGGGAAGCCGAGGGACTTGCTGGCACAGGTCGGCTTTTCGGACCGCGGGAAGCACATGCCCGCACAACTCTCCGGCGGCCAGCAGCAGCGCGTCGCGATCACGCGCACGCTGGTGATGGAACCCCGTGTGCTGCTGGATGAAATCACCCCCGCACTGGACCCGGAACTTGTCAGTGAGGTGCTGGCCGTGTTGCGCCGCCTTGCCGGGGTCGGCATGACCATGGTGACGATCACCCAGCAGATGCGCTTCGTGCGGGAGATCGCAAACCAGCCGCCTACCTGCACCAGGGGCGCATTCTCGAAGAGGGCACTGCGGCGGCAGTTCTGGACGCTCCGCAACAGGAGCGGACCCGTGCCCTCCTGAGCCGTCACCTGTTCCTGCCAACATCGGAAAAGGACTGAACCCATGCCTGACGATGTCGCGACTGACGTGCCCTGGGTCGAGATGCCTGTGGGTCTCGGCGCCGAGCCCGCTGTTTGCGTGGGCTTGGTCGCATTGGCCAACGACGGCACGATGGAAGGCGACCTCCACGCCTATTTGCGCGACGAGGACCTGCAGGTCTATACCACACGTGTTCACACTCCTCGCCGCAACACGCTGGCGACGCTGTCCCAACTGCAGGACCGGGTTGCCACGGCCATGACGACGCTGATGGCAGAGGACCGGTTGGACATCGCCGTGTTCGGCTGCACGTCCGGCGCCATGGTGCTGGGGCCGGAGGCCGTGCGCGCGGCACTGACCCAGGGGCGGCCGACGCTGAAGGTGACAGACCCGGTTTCCGCCTCACTGCGTGCGCTGGACCGGCTGAACTGCCGCCGGATTGCGTTGCTGACGCCCTATATCGGCGAGGTGAACCGCATGGTCGGGCAATTCCTGACGGGCAGGGGGCTGGAGCTGCTGGCCACCGGCTACTTCCCATTGACGGACGACAACGGCCGCAGCCGGGTGACCGAGGCATCGTTCCTCGAAGCCGCTCTCCAACTGACAACCGACTCGGCTGTGGAGGGTTTGTTTATCTCCTGCACGGCCCTGCGCACCGCTGGCTTGGTGGACCGGCTGGAGGCGGCGATCGGCCGGCCGGTGGTAACCAGCAACCAAGCCGTGGCGTGGGATGTCCTCCGCCAGTGCGGTGAAGGACGGTCGATCCCCGGCGCCGGACGGCTGTTGGGCCTGGCATGACGGCACCGCTGCTGGGTCGGCGGGCCCTGGTCACCGCGTCCAGCCAGGGGCTGGGGTTCGCGGTGGCACGGCGGCTGGCTGCGGCAGGGTGCGCCACGGTGATCAGCGCGCGCAGCGCGGGGCGGCTACGGGAAGCGGCGGCCGAAATCGGCGCGGAAACGGGACGGACTCCCATAGCCCTGGCAGCCGACTTGGCCGTGCCGGCGGAGGTGGACGCAATGGCGCGCGAGGCCATCGCAGCACTCGGCGGCCTGGACCTGCTGGTGGTGAACTCAGGCCACATCCCCTATGGCTCGCTGGAGGACCTGGCCGACGAAGCCTGGTATGGCGCGTTCGAGTTGCTGCTGATGAGCGCCGTGCGGCTGTGCCGGACCGCGGTGCCGGCCCTGCGCGCGGCTGGCGGGGGCAACATCGTGTTCATCGGCTCCGCGACCGTGCGCCAGCCATCGCCGCACCTGCTGCTGTCTTCCGTCATGCGGTTGGGGGTGGCGGGCCTTGCGAAGACACTCTCGCGCGCGCTGGCGCCCGACGGCATTCGGGTCAACGTCGTAGCCCCCGGGTATTTTGGCACTGGCAGGGTGCGCCGCCGGATCGAGGAGCATGTCGCCAACGGCGCAACGCCGGACCGGGCCATGCAGGAAGTCGCCGGTGCCATTCCGTTGCAGCGTGTCGGAGAGCCCGAGGAACTGGCGGAACTGGTTGCCTTCCTGGCCGAGGGGCGGGCCGGCTTCCTGACCGGCGCCCACATGGTCCTCGATGGGGGCGCGGACCTGTTTCCCCTTTGAACCGGGTTCGCGGCGCCCTTCTCTTCTGCTCTGCTAACGGGGGTTGCGAGCACGCCCAAACTCATCCATCTCGGCCTCAATGTTTCCTATGCCCACATGGGCAGACGCTGGCGCGATCCGCGCACGCTCGGCAGGCACGTGTTCCTCGACATGGCGCTCCACGAAGAGGTGGCGCGCATGGCGGTGAACTTGGTGGCTTCCACGCGCTTGTCCGACTTCGCGAACTTCGGGTTGGACGCGCTGTCGAACCACGACGACCGCTAGTGGGGCAGGCCAGCGGCGAACAGATCGATGCGAACTAGATGTGATACGGTCAACCGCGTCCTCCTGCCAGATAGCGGAACACACCGATCTTCAGGTCCAGCACGACGAAGACGACGATGCCACACAGCGCGAGCAACACGGCAAAGGCCGGCACGACCGGCGTCATGCCGCCGATATACATGCGATTGAACAGCTCCACCGGCATGGTGCGCTCGCCGATGTCGGAGATGAACAACGCCAAAGTGACGTTGTTGAACGATAGGATGAAACCGAAGATCAGTGCCGCGATGACACCGGTCTTGAGCTGCGGCAGCACCACGTGGCAGAACGTGTACAATGGCGTAGCGCCCAACACCTCGCTGCTCCATTCCAGCCTCCGGTCGAGCGTTGCGACGCTGACCAGGAGCGTGCTGAAGGCATAGGGCACGGTCAGCACCAGGTGCGCGGCCAGCAGGCCGGGAGAGGTGGCGGCGAGGCCGAGATGCTCCAGCCAGATCAACAGGCCGAGTGCCAGGACGATCTGCGGGATCATACGCGGCCCGGTGAGCAGCAACTCCACCGCGTGGCGCCCACGGAAGCTGCCACGCTCGAATGCGAAGGCGGCAGGCATGGCGATGACGACGCCGAGCACCGCTGCCGTGACCGCGAGCCGGAAGCTGCGTCCCAGCGATTGCAGCAGGATCGGATCATCCAGCACCGCAGCGAACCAGCGCAGCCCGACGCCGACCGGCGGGAAGGAGATGCGCGGCACCGTGGTCAGCGCAGCCGGGATGATGATCACCACAGGCAACAGCATCAGGACGACGATCAGGTAGACGATGCTCCGCAGCAGCGCCATGTCAGCCGATCCTCCAGGCATCCTGCCGGGTCAACCGGTGCATGGCGATGGAAAAGCCGTAGGCGATGAACGCCACCAGCGTCAGCATCAGGAACGACAGTGCCGCGGCCAGCGGCCAGTTCAACAGCTCGGTGCCGTAGTTGAAGATCGACAGCGGCAGCACGCGCAACGTCCCGCCCCCGATCAGGATCGGCGTCAGATAGGACGACGCGGCGAGCGAGAACACCAGCACCGCGGTTGCCACCAAGCCGGGCATGCTGAGCGGCAGGATCAGCGTGAAGATGATGCGCACCGTGCCGGCGCCGAGCAGCCGCGCGGCGTTGATCCGCTCGGGCGGGATCGCCTGCAGGCTCGCGACGAGCAACAGCACGGCGAAGGGTACGTGTTCATACGTCAGCACGACAACGAGGGCCGGAAACGTGTGCATGACCTGGAGCGGCCCGGCCCACGCCCCAAGGCCGACAAGGATCTGTTGGATCACCCCGAACGGCAGCAGCAGGATGTACCAGCCCAAGATGCCGACGATCGCGTTGACGAACAACGGCAGCAAGCAGGCGGCCGAGATCAGCGTACGCTCCAGCCCCGAGATGCGGGTGAGAAAGAAGGCTACCGGATAACCCAGCAGGAGTGCCGCGACAGTGGTGGCAAGCCCGACCATCACCGAGTTCAGCATCAGGTCGCGGTAGAACGGATCCCCGATGCTGCGGCCATACGTCGACAGCGTTTGCCATGCGGTGCCGTGCAGCACCGCGGCCTGGTCGGGCAGGGTGCTGACGCGCAGCAGCTCGTAGAGCGGCAGCAGGAAGAACACCGCCAGCAGCAGCAGCGCGGGCGCCAAAAGCACCACGTTACCGAGCCGGCATATGATCTCGGGAGTGATCCTGGCGCGTGCGCCAGCCGGTGTGTCAGCCATTGCCCGGCTCTTCGGTGGGTAGCAGCATCAGCCACTTGGGAGGGAAGGAGACCCGCACCGTGCTGCCGGAAGAGAACACGGCTTCCAAGGTGGAGGGCAGGGCGACCGCGGCGATTTCACGATTTTCCAGACCTATCCTGTATTCAACGGTCTGACCCTTGAAGACGACGCTGGTGACGACCCCGGCGTAGCCCTCTGCCGTGTCGGCGCGAACGGAAACGTTCTCTGGCCGGATGGCCACCGTCAGACGCTGACCGGGCGTGGCGTCGCCGGCCGGCGCCGTGAAGAGGATGCCGTAGCTTTCCAGCCGTGCCGCGGTCCCGTCGAGCGCGGTGACGCGGCTTTCGAACAGGTTGGCGTCACCGACGAAGCTACACGCAAACGTCGTCGGCGGGCGGTTGTAGACCCCGTCGGGAGTGTCCAGGGTCTCGATCCGCCCCTGGCGCATCACCGCGATCCGATCCGACATTACCAGCGCCTCCTCCTGGCTGTGCGTGACCAGCAGCGTGCTGACGCCGAGCTCGTCATGGATGCGACGGATTTCGATCTGCATCTCCTTCCGAAGCGCGGCATCCAGGTTCGACAGCGGCTCATCGAGCAGTAGCAGGTCCGGGCGCGTCACCAGCGCGCGCGCCAGCGCCACGCGTTGCTGCATGCCGCCCGACAGCTGCGAGGGGTATTTGTCCGCCGCGTTGGGCAGGCGGACGATGGCCAGCATCTGTTGCACGCGTGACCGCAGCTCGGTCTTCGCCACGCTGCGGATACGCAGTCCGTAGGCGACGTTCTCGAACACCGTCATGTGCGGAAACAGTGCGTAGTTCTGGAACACCAGGCCGAGTTCCCGCCGTCGGGGCGCAATCGCGTTGGCTGGATGGCCGCGTAGGTAGATCGTCCCGCCATCCGGCTTCAATAGCCCGGCGACCAGGTTGAGCGACGTCGTCTTGCCGCAGCCTGACGGCCCCAGCAACGTCAGGAACTCGCCCCGCCGCATATCCAGTGTGAAATCACGCAGCACCGGATGGCCCTGATACAGCTTCGAGACAGCTTCGAACTGTACGATCAGCTCGGCCGCTGCATTGTGGGGAATGTGCGCGGTCAGCGGCTACGTTCCCGTCATCGGCGGCATCGTCTCAGCTTTCGCGGGGGGTTCTCCCGCATTTGCCGTGCTGTTGGATGCGTTTGAGGGGCGAGATGAGCACATAGGATGAACACCGCCCTTCTTTAAAAGCCGAACGTGCCCAAGCACATTTTGCCTCTCATCCCGTCCGGGCTGCTGGTCCAACAGATTCTGCCGGCCCCTGACCGCATGCACCATCGTGACCACCTCTCGCCGAGACGCGGCAGCCTGCCGAACGGGGGTGGCCGACATATCCGGAGCCCTCCTTAACTGCTTCGCCGACCGCGCAAACCAAACCGGCGCGTCCGGGCGCGGCTGGTTCGGCGCAGCCGATGCAACAATCGGGCTCAGCGGCTGACCGCCTTCAGCGCGAGGATCTCCGCGGCCACCGTAGCGCCGAGCAGCGCCGTCACGGCGCCGGGGCCGTCGAACTGCGGATTGCACTCGACCACGTCGGCGCCGGCAAGGTCGATGCCGTGCAGGGCGCGCAGGATGGCCAGCATCTCGCGTGCCGACGGGCCGCCGGCCTCGGGCGTTTGCACGCCGGGCGCACTGGCGGGATCGACCACATCGAGGTCGAAGCTGAGGTAAACAGGAGCACCGCCGGTGCGCCGGGCGATGCGGTCCGCGAGCGCGGCCGGAGCTTCGGCCAGCATCTCGTCTGTGGACAGCACCTCGTAGCCGAGGCGGCGCGACTGCTCCACATCGTCGGGAGAGAAAAGCGATCCCCGCAACCCGAGCTGCAGCGAGCGCCGCGGGTCCACGAGGCCCTCCTCCGCAGCGCGGCGGAAGGGCGTGCCGGCGCTGTGTCGTTCCCCGCCGAAGTAGGTGTCCCAGGTGTCGCTGTGGGCATCGAAATGCACCAATGCCAAAGGCTGCCCGTGGCGACCGGCGACGGCGCGCAGGGCGGCGATGCTGACGCCGTGGTCGCCCCCGAGCATCAGTGGGCAGGCACCCGCGTCGGTCACCCGGCGCACCGCCGCCTCCATCTGTAGCAGCGTGGCGGGCATGTAGCCGGGCACCACAGCGGCATCCCCGAGATCGGCGACGCGCAGCGCCGAGAAGACGTCAATGTTGCCGCGATACGGGTTGACCGGCCGCAGCATGACCGAGGCGTCCCGGATGGCTTTGGGTCCGAACCGTGCGCCGGTGCGATACGGCGACCCGTTGTCGGACGGCAAGCCCAGTATGGCGATGTCAAGGTCAATTGCTTCCGAAGCCTGCGGCAGCCGCATAAACGTTGCAACACCGCAGAACCGCGGCAAAACCAAGCTGTCGGGTGGTTGTGTAGATTGCTGCTGTTCGTTGTTCATCATGACTCCTCACGCCAGGCGGTAGTGGGCGTCCGTCGGGGTGCGCAGCGCGCCGTTGATCGGCGTCATGTCTTGCGGACAGGCGGAGAACACCACCCATAACTCCATCTCGGCGCGCAGGACGACCTGGTCACCCGGCCGAGACGTCGGCGGCTGACGGTCGAGCGTGCCCGCGGTCGCGTCGAGAGGCACGTTCATGAACAGGTTGAGCGGCCCCGGCGTGAAGGGCACCGAGACGCCCACCTCGCGCAGTGCATTGTGCAGGTTCTCCTCGCAGCTCGCGTGCCAGCCCGTGCAGCCCAGCTCCCGGTAGATCTCTGGGCTGCATGCCGGGAGCAGGGCATCGTGGATGCACGGCGATGTGTCCTCCACCAAGGTCAGCATCGGCCGCCGGCGATTGGAGACAAAAACCATGCCTGCCCCCACGCGCCAACGGCTGTTGACCGAGCGCGTGTGCTCCATGGACAGGTGCTCGGCCGGATCCGATGCAGCGAAGGCCCAGGTGTCCAACACCTGCGAGCCGTGCGTGTTCACCACTTCGACCAGCGCCTGCGTCCCAAGGCGCACGGCACGGCCCTGCCGTGCTGGTATTCGCTCGGGAACGCCGGTCCGCATGCTCGTGGCCATCCCTGAACCATAGGCGCAGCCGGGAGCCGCGTCAGCCCGAATACGCTTGCTGCGTTGCAAAAAAGGCGTTGAGATGGTGCGCCATCGAGGAGATCTGCAATGCTGCGCCCCCACAACCTGCTCCGCGCCCTAGGTGCCGTGCTGCTCGCGCTTGTCGTGCCCGCATTCGCCTGGACGTTTCCCGCCCAGGCCACGGACCTGCTGAACGAAGTGCGGAGCCGGGGTGAACTCCTGATCGGCACCTCGAACGACGCGCCGCTGTCCTATGTCGATCCGCAAACACAGCAGCCTGCCGGCGTGCTGCCCGATCTCCTGCGCGAGTTCCTCGCCCGCGCCGGCGTGAAGGCCGAGCTGAAGGTCGTCCCGATGCCGTTCAACAGCCTGATTCCCTCGATTCAGAGCGGGCGCATCCAACTGATCGGCGACGCGATGTACGTTCGTCCTGCGCGGCAGGAAGTCATCGACTTTACGGAGTTGACGTTCTTCAATCCGGAGGCACTGGATGTGGCGCCCAGCAACCCCAAAGGCATACGCCAGCTCGCCGATCTCTGCGGCCGGGTGGCCGGGAGCTACCAGGGCACGGCCTACATCGACTTGCTGCGACAGGCGAGCGCCAAGTGTCCCGCCGGACGCCCGATCGAGATCCGGCAGTTCCCGACCATCCAGAACGTGTTCGCAGACCTCTCCGCCGGACGCCTTGACGCAGCCGTGGTGGACGCAAGCTTGTCTGCCTACGCGCTCAAGCAGAACCCCGAGCTCCGTTTCGAGCTTGTGGCCGAGTACCGGCCCGAGGAGAAGCGCACGTCCGGTTGCGCGTTCGGGCTGGCGAAAGGCAACCCCGCCTTCGTACACGCTTTCAACGAAACGTATGCGGCCATGCGCGCCGACGGCACTGCTGCCCGCGTTTTCGAAAAGTGGGGCCTGACGCCAACGGCGTTCTTCCTCGAACCGTAGCGCAGAGCGCACCCGGACGGGACCGCTACCCGCCCATGCTCACCGACCTGCGCGCCTGGGCACCGGACCTCTGGCAGGGCGTTCAGCTCACGGTGTTCCTAACCTGCAGCAGCATGGCGCTGGCGCTTGTGCTCGGGCTGCTGCTGGCGCTGGCCCGCATCAGCCGCAGCCGCCTGCTCAGCCTGCCGGCCCTGGTGTTCGTGGAGCTGATCCGCGGTTCGCCGCTGCTGCTGCAACTCTTCTACATCTATTACGTGCTGCCGCTCGCGGGATTGCGGCTGACACCCATCCAGGCCGGGCTGGCGGGACTTGCGATCAACTACGGCGCTTATCTCAGCGAGGTATTCCGGGCCGGCATAGAAGCGGTGAACCGGGGGCAGTGGGAAGCAGCGGGCGCGCTCGGCCTGAGCCGCAGCCGGACGCTGCGGTTAGTCGTCCTGCCGCAAGCGGTGCGGATCGTCGTGCCGCCAGTGGGCAACTACTTTGTTTCCCTGTTCAAGGACACCGCGCTCGTGTCCACGATCTCCATCGCCGAGCTGATGTTCCGGGGCCAACTGATCGCTGCGGACACGTTCAAGTACACGCGCATCTACACGGCCGTGTTCGTCATCTACCTTTTGATCAGCATCCCGGCCAGCGTCGCCGTGCGATGGCTGGAACGTCGCTTCGATCCCGGCAGGGCGTCACGGGCGCAAGCTCCGCTTCCGCTTGCTTAACCAGGGCTGCATCGCGAAGTGGTGGGAAGCCGGAGCGGTGCCCGGCCGGCCGGGATCTCCGCTTTGCGCTCCATGCCGATCGTCCCGGATCAGGTCGTTGTTCTTTGAGGCGGGCGTGCCCTCGGCTGGAGGGCTTACAGCATTGAACCTCCGTTGCTTGGTGGTTCTCCCGCAGCTTTGCGTGGATCATGCCGCAAGCAGAACGCGTCGGCGCAGCAGTTCAAATCCGGCGCGGCCACAGCTTTGCCGCTTCAGCAGCTTGATGCCGTTGACCTGGCCCCGGCTTGGCCGCTGCTCCAGGGCTCGGTCAAGGCGGTGCGCACCGCAGCGCCGTCCGTTTCCAGGCCTGCGGCGAACGTCTCAACGGCACCGATGCCGCATGCCCGCGCCTCGGCCAGCCAGGCATCCAGCTCAGTCCCAAGCGCGGCAGGTGCGGTGCTCCCTTTCCGGTCGCGGACGCCGCAGGCACGCACAAGGGCAGTGAACCCGTCGTGCCAGCCTTCCAGCGACCTTGGTATCCCGTCCTGCTCGATTTGCTTGACCGTCGCTGCGTCAACCGCGTTCAGCGCAGCTAAAGGCTGGACCAGAAGCCGGGCAAGCTGTTGCGCGGCCGGCCGGCAGGAGCGATCCTGTCCCTTGGCCCGTCGCGGTTCGGGCGTCACAGGAGATCCCCACCCGCCGCCGCCCGACCTTGGCCGGCACTGTTCGTCGCTCGGCCAGCCAGCGATGCACCGGCTGGTTGCCGCCCACGAACCCCACGCCGCGCAGTTCGCGCCACAGCATCATGCCGTTCTCACATCCCTCGGCCAGCCGGCGTTCGAGATGGGGAAGGAAGGGATCAAGGATGCTAGGCGCGGGTCCATCGAGCAAGCGGATGGGGAAGTTCTCGACATGAGCGAGCTTGCGCACGGTCCCGCGTGCCAGACCCACGGCGCGCGCAATCGCCACCAACGGTTCGCCAGCCAGGTGCCGACGCAGGACTTCTTCTTGGCGGGCCTGCCAGCGCGTGTGGCGCTCTGCTTGTGCGGCCCGCTTGAGCCCGGTGCGGCGAACCGCATGCTCGCGGCGTGCTGGGACCGGCATGGAGCCGGCGCTGGCCGGCAGCAGGCGCCGGAGCCGGACGCCGACATGCTCCTGCACCGTCCGTACCGCGCGCTCGCGCACCTGGGGTGAAAACCTGTTCGTTGTTGCTTTCGTCGTTATGATGCCGCCTTTTCAGGAGTTGGAGCCTCCAGCAAACCCGGCGCGACTCAGTGGTCGGCTACTCCGGCGGCAACCGTGCCAGCCTGACACCATCGTGCAGCAGAAAGAACCCGCGATTGGGTTCGGCCTCCACCGCATCGCGGGCAGCTTGAGCGCCACGCAGATGGGCGTGCGCGAGACCAAGAGCACCTGGGCGAGTTCCTACTCCGTCAGATGGTGGCCACGCTTCTACCCGGCCCGCGCTGCCAGGACTGCGACCTCGCGCGCCAGCCATACGGTGCGGGCACCCGCTTTCGTGAAGGGAGCAGCATGAGGAATTGGCTGGATCTTCGCGCATTCGGTGTCCACGCCAGGACGCCGCGGACGGGCGATCGACGCTTGACGATGCAGTCCATGGTCGTGTGTTGTATGAACATCGAGGACAAAGACAATGCTCGGAAACGTACGGTGCCATCCGGCCTTCTGGAGTTCGAAAGCTACACCGACGTGCGGCGTGTCGTTGCGCGGATGCACGAGCACCTGGCAATCCTGGACGCACTGGCCGCAGATGAGCAGCTCCTGGCGTCGCAGTGCCCGCATCAACATTCTATCCGCGCCGCGGCGGCTGCGGATGGCAAACCTCCCTAAGAAGCGCCCAGGTAGGTAATTTGGATGCGGGGCAGTTGATTTGAACCCATAAAACCGGAGCGTTTGGGGTGATATCTCGGGTAACGCATTCGAACACTATGACCAGCACGGCTGCCGGGGCGCTGCGACCGCGTCCGGTCAACAGCCGGCTATTGGCGTACCGATGGCTAAGTTTCAGCATCTGGCCTAGAACATAGGTCTTTGTTATACCTGTGATTAATGCGAGTCAAACTCTTAGCATTTCTTAGTGGATTACTCGGGAGACCAAAATGCGCCTGTTCCGCTTGCTGCCTGTTTTCGGCTTGGCCCTGGTCGTCGCGCTCCACACCGAGGCGAAGGATTACACCACGCTGCGCATCGGCATGGACGCAAGCTTCCCGCCGTTCGAGAGTGTGGATCAGCAGGGGCAGATAGTCGGCTTCGAGGTCGACTACGCCAACGCGATCTGCGCCAAAATCCACGTCACCTGCACATTCCAGAACCAGGATTGGGACGGCGTCATCCCAGCGCTGTTATCAAGCAAGTTCGACGTTATCTTCTCCTCGATGAACATCACCGATGCGCGCAAGGAGAAAGTTATTTTCTCGCAGGTCTATTATGCGCCACAGCCGGTCTTCGCCGGTCGGGCCGAGGAGAAGAGCAATGACGTCTCGCCTGCTGCGCTGAAGGGTAAGACGATCGGCACCCAGTCCTCCACCATCCATGTCAATTACCTGGAAAAATACTATCCGGACGCCGACGTCAAACTGTATCCAACGTTGGACGAAGCCAACTTGGATCTGGCGAGTGGCCGCTTGGATTACGTTGTTGGCGATAGCATCGTCGAGGGCAACTTCATCGATAAAAGGGGCAATGGCTGCTGCCGGACCGTTTCTAACATCCAGCGCGTGCTCGCCATCCACGGTCCCGGCATTGGCGCTGCTTTCCGCCCCGGAGACACCGAACTGCGCGATAAGTTCAATCAGGCCATAGACGATTTGGATGCCGATGGCACTTATAAGCGAATTGAGGCCAGGTACTTCAAAGTCGACATTCGCGGCAAGTAGCGTCTGTTGAGCAGCTTTGGCCTTCTGTTCGGGCCGGGTGGTTGGGCGCCGCTGCTGCTGCGCGGCGCCGTCGTAACGATTACTCTGGCGCTTGCCTCCGTACCACTCGGCTTCGGCGCCGGTTTGCTGCTGGCACTGGTGCGGCAGTCCGGCTCCCGGCTGCTGCGGTTCGGCGGCGAGGCCTATACGACGTTCTTTCGCGGCATCCCTGACCTGCTGGCACTGTTCATCGTCTACTTCGGCCTGCAAGTCCTGATCGACCGGCTCAGCACGACGCTGGGCCTGGCAGAGCGGATCGAGGTAAACGCTTTCATGGCCGGGGTGATCTCGCTCAGCGTGGTGTCGTCCGCCTACTCCAGTGAAGTTTGGCTTGCTGCACTCACCACCGTGCCGCATGGCCAGATTGAAGCGGCGCGCTCCCTCGGCTTGGCCCGGCGACACGTTTTCAGGCTCGTCACCTTGCCGCAACTGATCCGTGTGGCGCTGCCGAGCTTGGGAAATATCTGGACGATCCTGCTGAAGGACACGTCTCTCATCTCCACCCTGGCGGTGATGGACCTGCTACGCGCCGCGTCTGAAGCGGCGAAGAGCACGGGCGATCCGCTGCTGTTCTACAGCACCGCGGCCGCGGCTTACCTGGTGATGTCGATCGCCTCGACCGCAGGGCAAGCCATGCTGGAGCGGCGCTTCGCCCGGGGTTACGCCTGAATGGCCGGATGCTAGACTTCCTCGTCAACATCTCGCTGCTGCAGCAGTATGGCTGGCGGCTGCTCAGGGCCATTCAGTTCTGATTATGCCGTGCCGAGCGCCAGCAGCTGATCGAAGCTGACGGCGTTGGCGTAGAGCGCCAGGCTGATGTTCTGGACGCCGTTGGCGCGCAGGACGTTGAGAGCGACCGAACGGATGCGGGCCATCACGCCGGGCCTGGTGCGGATACGGCTGGCGTCCTCACCCAAGGTCACATCCCGGACGTAATGGGCACGGTTCTCGATGCCCCAGTGCGCGCGGATGGCGCCGCCCAGGAGCTTGGCGCCCTGACGGGCCTGGCAGGGGTAGTATCCGACCTCCTCGCGCGTGGCC
>CAXTUQ010000028.1:0-20819 GCA_964247405.1 uncultured Acetobacteraceae bacterium | reverse complement strand
CCCTTCCACACCGCCCTCGAGAACGCCTCGTCGTCGCCGCGCAGGGCGCGGCCCAGGGCGTCGTCAGGGGCCCACGCGGCCCATCGGCGCTTCGTCCAGGACCGCCCGGCTCCCATGTCGTCGCATCCCTCGCCGCCCCGGGCGCGGATCCTCCATTCCTCGCGCACGATCCCGGTCCAGGCATGCTCTGGCACCAGCACGGAGCACACCGTCCCATCTCGACCCACGAGCTCGAACGAGGCGCCGATCGCCTCCAGCGCCCGCCGGAGCATCAGGCCCGCGGCGACGCGGGCCGGGTCCTCGGGATCGCGGTCGGGTTCGGTTCCGGTGTCGAGAATGTCTGCGGACGGGAGGAACGGCTCAGGCGAATGGGGAGTCCGGGATCCAACTCGGCGGGCAGGCGGCATCGGAGACCTCGAAGGCATGAGGCAGGCGAACGCCGAGGCATTCGCCTGAGCAGGCGGGAACGGGCGGCACCGGGATGGCCGCTCCTATTCGCCTGGTCATGCCGAGGTCCGATCGGGTCACCACTGTCTCCAAGGGGCGCGGAAAACCGCCCGGAAGCGAACGTAGAGTGAACATCCCTCACGCGCAAGCCGGAAGTCGGGCCTGCCTGGGTCAATTCCAGGGCAGGTGCGCCGCCATCGAAGGCAGCGGACCTACAAGGTGAGCCGGAACAGCCTTCCCGCCGCAGCGCCGGGATCCAGGGCCTGTCATGGATGGAGGCGCACGAGGATCCCGCGCGGAGGCGGCACCCCGTCGAGCAGCCAGGGACGCGCCGCGAACACGGACGCGATGACAAGCCCGTGCCGCAGCCTCGCGTGCCTGAGCAGGAGCACGTCGGGCCGCCGGTCCGGCCCGGCATGGATGACCTCCGCGTCGATGTCGGCCCTGGGTCCGGGCATGAAGTCCGCCATGTTGTTCGTGACCAGCAGATCCGCGCCGCCCGCGATCGCCGTTTCCAGCACGCCCCTGTCCTCCGCGTCGCGGAGCGGTTGAACGCCGCCCCCGAGCACGAGGTGCGGCGCCTCGCCCACGACGCCGCCGGTCGCGGAAGCCTCGACCGCGTTTCGGGCCGCCTCGGCGAGCCGCTCGGGCAGGCCGACCCTGGCGAGCACCTCCTGGAGGGTGTCCAGCATCGCGAGGGAGATGATCGGCTGGACCGGCCCCAGGCGGCAGTGACCCTCGAAGGCGCTCCGGACGAGGCGCTGGGCGGCAGAGCCTTCCCGGCCCCTGGAAAGGGACAGGTAATGGCTCACCCACACGTTCACGTCGAGCGTCAGCCGGAGGACCAACGGCCCCTCAATCTCCAACACCTTTCCCGAAAACCGGCGGTTTCCGTTGGGGAGCCGACGGTTTCCGGGGGGAGGGAGTGGCCTCTTGCCTGTCCCCGGTCTCCAATGCGTCCCCGGCACGTTGGCGATGGTGGTCGCCGACGGCCTCCGCGGCGAGTTGATCGAGTTCCTCCTCGGTCTCCACGGACGCCAGCCCGGCCGCGTCGGCGCGCGCGAGCAGCTGCCGCTCCAGCACCTGGTTGCCGACCTGGGCGACCGCCTTGGCGAGCACGGCCGACAGATGCCTCCGCGCGTCGTCCCCGCCCTCGTCCATGACGAAACGCAGCGTCCGCCTTGCGGCCGGGGGAAGAAGCGTGCCCAAGGCCGAGGCGCGTGCCGCGGCCTGGCTCTGCGTCACCCCGTCAGACCGGGCGATCTCCCTGATGCGTGCGGCCAATGCCGGATCCGCTATGAACGAAACGGTGGTTCCTGCCATCACGTCCTCCATGTCCTATAGGACATATAGGCTATGCTTCGGCTTTCGGGAACGGGAAAGCTTGTCCTTGGAGCATGGCATGAGCCGTGCGGCGGACGACGCGTGCCGCTCAGTGGCCCACTTCATGCGGATCGGGCTGCCTTGCAGCAGCGGCAGCGTCCGGCAGTGCAGGCCACTTCGCGTCCGGGCACCTGTGGCAGGTCACCAGCGCAGCCGCCAACCTGTCCCGATGTGATCCCGGCCACACTGATCGGCTCCCGGATGGCCGAACTCCCCCGTCAAACCAGAAAACGGCGGCGGCACCGATTCCCGGTTGACTCTTCCGATTTGTTCACTTTACGTTCTTGCACATGACGAGCAACGCCATCCCGGCCACGCAAGATCAGCCCCGGCTTCCCCCAATGCAATGCGGAGCATTGTCACGATGGGACCGCCGGGACCTGCATCTCGTCCAACCCGGCTTCCTGCGAATAGGGCGGAAAACGGCATAGGCACGGCCTGGGGCGGCTGCCCGCCGCTTGGCCACCTATCCTTTTCCGTTCCCCCCCGCCTCCCGCAACCCCTTGCGGGAGGCGAGTAACGCCCTCGCACGCAGGACGGCACAACCATGCCCATCATCATCGGCCACCGGGGCATCCTCGGTGACGTCGCGGGCACGCTCGCCCGTTTGGAGGCGCTCGTCTCCGACCTCGAGCGCTTCGGATCCGGCAACAGGCCGAGTGCTGAGGAACTCGAGGCGGCGCCGCTCCTCGACCCGTTCGCGATGGGCACGCGCTCCCTGCCCTGCCTGGTCGGCGTGAGCGGCGGCCATCCCATCCTGAAGGGACCGGTCATCACGACGAGCGAGGTGTGGGCCATCGCGCCCGAGCTTGGCTGGGCCCGCACCTACAGCCGCCTGTATCGCCTTGGCGAGTTCATGCACCCGGGAGCCTTGGGATGAGCCCCCGTTCACCGGATCATGACACCACGGGATCGGAGGCAACCCCTCCCGTCGCCGGGCAGCGCGTAGGCGCGTTCGTCGTGTTCGCCGACGATGAAGGGGTGCGGTACGCGGTGCGCCTCGGCTCCATCCTGGCGCTCAGCGACGCCGATGGTTGCCAGGATGTCACCGTCATGCAACTGCCGGGCGGCCGGGCACTGCTGATTCGGGCAACCCTGGAGCAGGTGCTGGCATGGTTCACCTGACCGCCGCCATGCCCGCAACGACAGAAGTCGCGGCAAGTACCTGCTTGACAAAGCGCACTCGCTCAGAGTATCGAGCGCGCCATGTCTCGGACCATAATACGCACGATCTGATCCGGTCCTGGTCCTACTGTGGCCATGCCTGTAGTGCGTATGCCTTGCCCCCTCGTTTCGGCCAGGGTCTGAAGATGTCCTCATCCAGCATCCTTGCACCCACCCGAGGCTGCCCAGGTGCGCGCGTCGAGTGCGACCGGCCGGAACACGTCGGCGTCACCCTCCATCCTGAACAGCGGATCCGGACGCGAATAGGCCAGCACCCAGGCTGAGCCCGCCGTCGCCCATCAGGCGACGTCCGTCATCCTCGCATTCGGACATTGACCATGCGGAAGTGCCGTCTTGGTGCCGCGCTGCCTGCGTGCAACTGGAGCCCTCGGTTCCGCGTCTCGCAAGAGCGCAAGCCACGCAACGCCGATCTCGGCGCCCGGAACACGGCGGTGGTGACCTACTGGCCATCGCCGAAATGTCCGAGCGGCCAGGAGCGGCTGCGCCACTACTGGCACGCCGACATGGCGCATCTCCTGGACGCGTGGCCCTGGGTCGTGTCCTGGACCGCCGAGCGCAATCCGCTCCCGATCGAGGTCAACGGAAGGCAGGCCCAGTTCACCCCCGACTTCGAGGTCACGGAGCGCAACCGCGCCTACGCCCTCCGCCTGACCCGGGGCGACGAGGCCGACAAGGCCCGGCCCCGCGGGGAGCGTCGCGCGCTCCAGGATCGGTATCGCGAGCTTGGCGGGGAACTCGAGTTCCTGACGCGGGACGATGTCCGCCGCCATCCCCACCTGCCCCTCGCGCGGGACCTCTTCTTCTACCGTTATCACGATTGGCCCGATGACCTGCCCCGGCAAGTCGCGCTCGTCGCCGACGGCGAGCACCCGGAAACGCTGGGCGACCTGCACCGGTGCCTGGGCCGCAAGCGCGTCACCTGGGAGCAGCTGCTGTCCCTGGTGGCGAACGGCCACATCGAGATCAACCTCGACGGCGGGCTCCAGCCCTCGGCGGCCCTGCTGGCCTGCCGCGTCCGGGGGTACGGAGCATGAGCGACGAGCTCCACCTCCGCCGCGGCGCCCACATGCGCCGCAAGGGTGGACTGTGGAAGGTCACCAAGTTCGACAACGGCCGCATCCTCATCAAGAACCTCGACACCGGCGAGGCGGACGAGTTGACGCTGGAAGCGTGGCGGACGGGCTGCCACGAGGGCGAGATCGAGATGGTCGGCGCCCGCCGAGCCGGTCTGGTCGACCGCCAGCAGCTGCGGTCCGGCGCCTACATGCGCCGCAAGGACCTCCTGTGGCGGGTGCGGCTCGTCAAGGATGGGGTGATCCACCTGGAGGACGTCCGCACCGGCGAGACCGACCGGCTGCGCGTCGAGGAGTGGCGGCGCGGCTGCTACGAGGGCGCCATCGAGATGGTGGCGGATCCCAACACCGACCTCCCCGAGGCGGTCCGTGAACTCCTCCTCGTGCCCCTCATGAACCAGCCGGAGAGCATGCGGATCGTGACCCTGGACGCCGCGGTCTTCGTCCTGGCCTACCGCGACCCCGTGGCCTTCTACGAGCGCAAGCTCCCGGAGACGAAGCCGGACGCACGCCACCTCCCCGTCCATCTGTCGAAGCGCTGGATCCAGCCCTTCCTCGCCGAGGTCGCGCGGGCCTGCGGCAAGCGTCGGCCCGGCTTCTCGACATTCTGCAAGTGGCTGCAAAAGGTGGACCTGGCCAACGGCGACATCCGCGCCCTCGCGCCGCGCTACGACCGCCGTGGCCCGCACCACCGCTACATGGACCCGCGCGTCGAGCAGTGGCTGAACGACTGCATCGACACCGAGTGGCTGAACTCCAACCGCAACGACAAGAGGAAGGTCCGCGAGGCCCTCGAGGCCAAGATCGGTGGGTGGAACGCGGCCAACCCGCAGCGGCCGCTGAAGCTGCCCAGCCAGGGGCATGTCAACCGCTACATCCGCGAGACCGTCGACCGCTACACCGCCGCGCGCCGCCGCCACGGCAAGGAGTACGCGGACCGGCTCTTCAAGCAGGTCGGCGAGGGGCCGAAGACCGCCTTCGCGTTCGAGCGCGTGGAGATCGACCACACCGAGACGGACCTGCCGGTCTGCCACGACGAGACGCATGTCTACCTGGGGCGCCCCTGGATCACGACGGCGCTCGACCACTACAGCCGCATGCCGCTGGCCATCCACGTGCATTTTGAGGGCGGCACGAGCCTCACCGCCGTGTTCCAGTGCCTGCACAACCTGATGTCGCCCAAGGGGTTCCTGCGCAAGCTCGTCCCGGAGGTCGACTACGACTATCCCTGGGGCGTCCCGGTTGGATTCTTCTTCGACCACGGCAGCGACTTCGACAACCCGCATGTGCGGGCGGTCGGCGCGACCTTCTCGATCCGGATCGACCACAGCCCCGCCGATTGCCCCTACTACAAGGGCGCCATCGAGCGGTTCTGGCGGACCGTGCACCAGGACGTGGAGTACCCCGTCGCGGGCGCGATGCGGCCGATCAAGCAGGACGGCGTGGTGCGCGACGAGCAGGGCAAGGCGTATATCACGTTCAGCGAGTTCGTGCGCCGCCTTTGGCGCTGGGTCGCGACCGTCTACGCGAAGAGCTATCACCGCGGCATCGAGGACGTGCCGCTGCGGCGCCTTCAGGAATCTCTCGCCCAGCGCCTGCCCCGGGCGCCGCGCAAGAAAGACGACCTGCACATTCTGCTGAACCGCATCGAGTGGCTGACGCCCAGCCACAAGGGAGTGGTCTGGAACGGGCTGCGGTGGAACGGTCATGCTCTCCGGCAGGTCATGAGCCACCCGGACTTCCGCGCGCCGTCGCGGGGCCGCGAGGGCACGAAGGTGCAGGTCCGCATCGACGACAAGGATCTCGCGAACGCCTGGGTGATCAACCCCTTCACCGGCCGCGAGGAACGCCTCGACCCTGTGCTGAAGGACTACATGCCGGGGCTGACCCTGCACCAGCACGAGGTCTCCGTGCGCAACCACGGCAAGGTGGTCAAGGGCACGATCTCCGAGAAGGGCCTGGTGGTTCAGAAGACGCGCCTACGCGATGAGGCGCACGTGACCCTGAGCCGCCAGCGTGCCGGGCAGCGCTCGAACGCCAACGCCGCCAAGACGGCGGGGATCGGCCTCCGCGCTCCAGCGGGCGACGAGCTCAACGGCGTCAAGCCGGATCCGAGCCTCGCGGAGCCGGGCGCTGTCACAGCCTCCGTGCCTGCGGGCGAGCGGATGCAGGCGGGAACGCAATCCGAGTCCCGACAGGAACCCACGATTCGGCATGAGCAAGCGGAAGCCCCCGCGCCGGAGCGCGCCAGCAAGGCGCGCCGTTTCAGGAACAACTGACGATCCCGACCAGGAGACGATCGCCATGCCCGCCGCCGACCGCCAGCACCTTCATGATCAGATCACCGCGCTGCGGGAAATTTACCTGCCGTATCAGGCGCTCGATGATATCCAGCAGGACCTGGAGATCCTCCGGCAACGGGACAATCGGGGCAGCGAGGGCGGGATCCTGATCCTGACCGGGCCATCCCGGTCCGGCAAGACGAAGGTGCTCAAAGATTTCGCGCGCCTCCACCCGGAGCAGCCGGGCGCCATCCGGAAACCGAATGGCGAGTTCGCGACCCGCAAACCCGTTGTCTGTGTGAAGGTGCCGGACACCAACGAGAAGAATCTGACCGAACGGCTGTTGGCGGCCCTGCTCGGCGTGGAGACCCGCGAGGTCAAGGGCATGGGCACGCGGCGCTTCGACATCCAGGACGAGATCCTTCAGGTCGCCGCCGAGATCGAGACGAAGCTGGTGGTGCTGGACGAGGCCCACCAAGGCATCGGCAATCGCGATCTGAAGTCCGTGGGCGTCATGTCCACGGTGCTCAAGGATCTGGTGAACGGGTGCGTTTTCAGCATGGCCGTCGCGGGGACCGACCGGGCGCGCGCGCTCCAGGAGGCGAGCGACGAGTTCAGGGAGCGCTGCATCTACGACTACACGCTCGATGCGTTCAACTGGGACAACCCGGAGCACCGCAGGGTCCTCGCGGACGTGCTGCGGGAATACGACGAGCACCTCCGCGAGAACGTCTTCGGCCGCTTGTCCGGCCTTGCCGAACCTGGGATCGCCAGCGCGCTCTGCGCGGCAGGCGGCGGCCTGATCGGCAGCGTGGCCGTTCTCGTCGAGAACGGGGGCAAGATGGCCGCGGACGACATGCTGGCCGGGGGCGCCAAGTGCCTGACGCTCGATCACCTCGCGAAGGCGTTCCGCAAAACCTCGCTTCGCCGCGTGATCGAATGCGATCCCTTCCCCGGGGCCACGGAGAACGGGGCGACAGCGAGGGTGGGCCCGGGCGTCATGACGGGCCTGAAGGGGCGCACGCGCCAGGCCGGGCATGACGTCCAGTTCCGGCGCTGACCGCAGGCAGGGTGCTCAGGTCAGCCTGGGTGCCGACCCGATCGAAGGCGAGAGCTTGCCTGGGTTCGTGATGCGTCTCACCCGCCGCCAGCGCATGACGGACGCCGGGCGGCTCGCCGGGATTGTTGGCCTGCGCCAGCCGGGATCCTCCGTAGTCGCCTGCGACCTCGGCGAACTCTCGCGGCGGGCGGGCACCCAGGTTGCGGCGCTGGATGCCATCGCCTATCGCCCGGCGACCCGCCCCGGCCACAACGCCTTTCTCGGCGGCGTGGTCAACCGCGAGTTCATCGACATCAGCCGCCGTCGCGCCTGCCCGCGGTGCCTGGGCGAGTCTCCCCACCACCGGGCCGTCTGGGATTGCGCGCTGGTGACGGCGTGCCCGGACCACCTCGTCCGACTGCTGGATGGCTGTCCGAGATGCCCGCGTCATCTGGGATGGCGGCGCCCGAACCTGGTGCGCTGCGCCTGTCGGGCCGACCTCACCGCCTTCACGGGATTGCCGGTGTCCGCGCAGGAGGCGGAGGCGACCGGCGACGTCGTCGCCCTAATCAGCCGCCAGCACGTTCCGTGGCTCGGCGGGCGCCTGGCGGCGTGCGACCGCGCTGACCTTCTCCGCCTGCTGATGTGCCTCGGAATGTTCCTCACGGACTGGAGGTGGGAACGGCGGATCGAGACGCTGGTCGCGGCGGGGCCGGACAGTGTCGCACGCGTCGTGCTGGCCGGGCTGGACGCGCTGAAGCGATGGCCCGAGCCGCTCCAAGCCTACCTGGCTGACCAGCGCGCTCGGGCAGGGCAGAGGCGAGGACGGTACGGGGCACGCAAGACGCTCGGCGCCTTCTACGATTGGCTGACGCTGATGGAGGAGGGCGAGGTCAAGGCCGTGCTGGCCGAGGCGGCGCGCGGGTTCGTGCAGCGGGATCCGCAGTTGGCCCGGCGGGTGCATCGGTCCCGGTTGCTGACCACGGCGGATGCGGAGCCGGGCGGCGTGCTGGCCTTGGTCGATGCCGCTCGAAGCATGGGTCGCTCGGGCGAGACGGTGAAGCGGATGATGGCGGCGGGGATGCTGCCCGCCGCCGCCAGCGAAGGCCGGGGTATTCCGATGGCTCTGGACGGCGAGGCCGTCGAGGCGCTCGCCTCGCGGCTACGCCGGGCGGTGCCGTTGGTCGAGGCCGCCCGAATACTGGGCATCTCCCGGGCACGTGCGAGACGCCTGGCCGAAGCCGGGCTGATCCGGCCCGTCCAACGCGCCGTCGCAGGCGGTTGGGCGCAGTGGGCCTTTGATCCCGTGGAGATCGAGGAGTTCCTGGAACGCATCGCCAGGGGCGCGCCGAACTTGATGTCGTCCATGCGCACGGTCGGGTTCAACCACGTGGCCGAGGTCCTCCGCCGCCGTGGGGTCACCCTGGAGCGGATGGTACACCTGATTCTTGACGGCAGTCTTGCCGTGTCAGGTCACGCGAAATCCGCTGGATTTCGCGGAGACCACCGCGCGACCCCGGCATTTCCGAAGGAGATGCTTGGGCTGAAGCGGTTGCGGTTCGACCCTGCCAGCGTTCGCAACCTCCGTCGCAGCCTGGAGAACGGACCGGCCATGACGATCGAGGCGGCGGCCGAGCAACTCGGCCTCAAGTGGCAGGTGGCGGCGCACCTAGTCCGTGCGGGGGTGCTGGAGGCGGTGGACGGCGGGGTCGCCTTGGCGTCTGTGGACCGCTTCGCCGCCGAGTACGTGACGGGCGCGGCGCTTGCCCGCGAGCGGCGGACGTCCCCACGAAGCCTCGCGCGCCAACTGGCCGACCAAGGTATACTCCCTGTAGTTGGCCCCGGGGTCGACGGATCGAGGCAGAACGTCTATCGCCGCGATAGCATGCATTGTGCAAAATGCGGGTTGGCGAGGGGTAGCGCTCATACCAGTCGCTCTGGTGAATGACCGGCCTCGACCCAAATCTGTTTTGCAACAGGTGAGTCCATCACAATCCAGTCCGGCGTCGGAGATGATAAAGCCTGAACCGCTGCCTCTGACGCTAACGCCTCGGGTCGACATACCGTTCATATTCGAGAGTTACCGCGAACTCGTCCGCGATCTCGGAGCTATGGACGGTTTAGCAGCTGCTCAGACGCTGGCCTCACAGCATTTCATCAACGACGCAAAGAAGCTGGACGACCCTCAGCAGTTCGTTCGTAGCCTTGCGGTTCACTACAAGGTATCGACCCGTTTTGTAGATTTTCCTCGCCTTCCGGCCCACCTAACCCAGCTCCTTATTGTCGGGACCTGCCAGCAGGCTGAGGCATTTCTCGACAAGTTTCGGCGCGAACAGATAACGATGGGCCGTATCTGGCGAGATCGCGCCGATAACGAGCCAAGGCTTAAATACACCCTCGCCTCCCTACCTGGTGATTTCGCCCTCAATTGTGCCAAAATTTATAAAGAACGCTATGAATTGCATGAATATTATCGCATCGTTCGCAACTCATTTGTCCACAGTTCTATTGAACGAAGCCGCGTCCGTCGGCATTTCAACGATGTCAAAATTCTTAGAGGAATGGTTAAGGACGCTTTCGGCCTTCATGCACCCAATCCGGTCGAACATCTGACCTTCGCCGACCACATTCTCTTCACGCGCATCACGAAGTATATAGCAACTGACCTATGCCGCCTTGCCCCGCCAGCGACGGGACATGAAATGTGGCGCATTCTTCTACTGTGCCCGGATCAGCCAGCGCATCCGCTGACCAGAATACTCGGTCGTAAATCCAGCCCCGAGACTCTTCGACACGCGCTTCGAAGATGGTTTCGTGAAAGGTATAACTTCAACCTGCGGGATCGCCCCGCTGCGGAAAACGAGCTGGTCGAGCGGGTTGGTAATCTTCCCAACAAGCGTCAGAGGCGATTGTTAGGTGAAGCGAGCATTGTTGACTACGCCCGCAAGATCGAGCTTGGGTAAACCTTGGTATTCGCGAAGTCTCCTGAAACCGGACATTCCGCCCTTGGCCAGCTCTGATTGGCACGCTACGTCCGCCTTTGCGGGAACCGCATCAGAACCAGACAGGCAGCTTTTCACCCTGATTGGTCATACAACAAGGCGATCGGTCTCGTTTACCCCTTGGATGCCACTCCTCCCACGACCTCCAATGGTGGGATAGGGTATGCCACCTGCCTTCCGGCCCGGCATGGACAGGGATGGTTCAAGGAAGTAGCGTGCCACGAAGCGAGAATTCCTTGAACACGTCTGGATGTCCGAAGCAGAGAATCCTTGTCCACCGCCGCAGGCGCCACCCGCAAGTCTTGGCAGCACGCCGCATCCAGATGAGAGCCTCATAGGGTTCATCTTCCGGCTCGCGAAACGCCGGAGGATGTTCTCGGGCAGACGGCTGGCCCTCATGTGCGGCTTCGACCGATTGACGAATCGGCCCAGACCAAAGTGGCTTGGCGCCCTGGCGGACAAGGCTCAGATCGACGTGGCGTCGCTGAAAGCGATCTCGTTTGGACCGCGCGATGATCGCCGTGGGGTCTTCCGGGGCGTGAGTCTGCCCAGCAACGTCTTCGATGGACGAGGCGCGGCGGCACGGCGGGTGTGCCCGCGTTGCCTATCCGAGTCGCCGCATCATCGGGCGATCTGGGACCTCTTCTTCATCGCCATCTGTCCTGTCCACCGCGTCGAATTGATCGACCAGTGCCGTTCGTGCGGGAACTGGCTTGGTTGGTTCGGGCGCGACCTGACGCGATGCGGCCGCCGTCGCGAGATCTGCAAAGGCGGCGATCTCACCGCCATGCCCGCCGCTCCGGTGTCCGAGGAGGACTCCAGGGGTACGCGGACAGTCCACGGGCTGCTCGGCGACGAGCGCTTCCGAGCCGAGGCGGACTACGTTCGCAGGCTGGCCCCCTTCCGTGATCTCCGGGACGGCGACATCACCGAGTTCCTCTATCGACTCGGCCTGGAGGCGCTGGGCGGACGGTCGAAGATCTTCTCCACCGAGCAACCCGGCGACTTGGCCTATGAGGCTCATCGGGCGCTGACGCTGGGCCTGGTAGCGGCCGAGCAGTGGCCCGGTGGCTTCTACGAGGTTCTCGACAGCATGCGCAGGCGGTCGGCATCGACCACCTTGGCCGGGCTCAGGAAATACGTGGCGCCCGTCGAGCGGTGGCTCGACCAGCTGCCGGACGACCATGGTGGGGTGCTGCGTGAGGCAGTGCGGGCCTACAGACAGGCGGCTGAGGCGAGGGCGCCGGAGCAGGAGGCTCTGGCGTGAATGTGATCGCCTCCAGGCTGCTGAATACAAGGGCAAATTTCGGTTGTCTCTGCAATTCCGCACCCGCCCTTCAGATATCTCTCGAACTCCGCACATTTGTCTCCGGATTGCCGTTCAAGCCCAGGAGGAAGTCAACGGCTTAGGCGCAGATTTGTCTCTCCAACTGGGGCCACCCATATGTGCGTCCGTGGGAAGCAAACCGCCCAGCGTCAGAGGGTCGCCTGACTGCCAAAACTCCCACCAGTTTAGAATGGAGTCGACTGGCAACATCAATCGCCCAGCAGGATACAGGGCCAGTCGCCCATAGCGTTCGCAAAAGCGGGACCCCCGCCATTGGTCCAGCAATCGGGCGAAGGCTGGGAATGCGATTTCTGGAGCGTTGAACCCAATCCGTGTAATCGTGAAATCAACATCTCCGGCAATCTGGAGGTAGCGTTTTCGAAATACGGCGAACGCTGCGAGTAGCTCCGGCGCCGCCTGGCGTTTACGCTGCTCCGCACGCAAAACGAGAAGCCAGTCGTCAAGTAGTGGGTTAGCCAGCAACGGCAAAGCAGACTCAAGCAGGCCAACTACGGCGTCAAGCGTGATATGGCGCACGCGAGAGGCACCGGCAGCCGATCCGAAGTCGAACCACTTTGTAAAGAACTCCGCAAACCCGTAGGTCATGTAGAGACAAACATCGCCGCTGCCCGCCAATGCCCACAACTTGTTGGTCTGCCAAGCGCCGGATTCGCTGATGGCTGACCACCGACCGCCTTCGTCGGAGTCAACCTTCGTTTCGATCGTGAGCTTTCGTTCGTCGAACACCGCCTCCACATCAAATGCTTTGCGTCGGCGCACGGACCTCAGTGTGCCAAGTCTTGGTAGACCCAATTTTTGCTCCAGTACGTCTAGCCTACCAGCGCGGTCTAGCCCTTGGATCAGTGCCATCAACCGCTCATCGTGCTGCCTCTCATCTCGAAAGTTCATGCTGTTCCCGCAACTGACATGGACGCACTACGCGCTGATGCCGGGCAGGTTCGTAGGTCCGCATCCGAGTTTTGGCTTCGGCTGGCTCGCGCACTGGGGCGGGCGGCTCCGTGATCGCGCCGAGCGTCTCGATGTATCGGCCGCCCGCATTGCATGCGCAGCCGTCCTGTCCGGCCTCGAACCCTTGCTCAACCCATGCCGATCCATGCCGCCGCAAGTTGAAGTCATTCAAACAGGTTCTGAGGAAGAGCTTGAAACGGCCATGTCCACATGACTCCGCAACGCAATTTCTCCCCACCCGTGGAGGAGTTTGCCCTCAACTCGATATTCCTGTTGTTCGCCTTGCGTCTCCCAAGATACCGTGAAGAGTCGTCTTGGGAGCATCTTTCATGTCGTTTTTGGAACAATCAGGCGTCTCTGCGCGAACCGATCCCGGTGGCGGATTGTGGTTGCGGCGCGCTCTCAGGAATCGCCTCGTGCAGGCGATAGTTTCTGTATTGCTCGTAGGTATCTTTATGTTTCCAGCGTTGTTTACTGTGATCGACTACCTTTATATTGGATATTCACAAACGATCTCAAGCCATATCATGGCTAGCTTTTTTGCCGCCGTTGGATGGGTCTGCTGTTACCTAGCAATTTCAGCGATGATAATGGCTTATCTTAGACGTGCCGTCCAGTGAACTGCTATCTGCGATCTCGATTTGAACGCCTTCCGAGAAAAAGCAGCCAGAGAAGACCTCCGACCACGAAGGCAGCGCCCGCAAATGTAAGCATTCCGGGCGATGCGAAATTCGATGCAATTACGGCTGTGCAATCGCCCGTTATCTGACCCTGCTTCGGGGCAGCGCAGTCTGTCCGAAGCAACTCCGGAGGCAATTGAGCCTCCCTTAAGGCGAATAGACCAAGCAGAATAAGCACGACCGGGACGAAAAAACGCCGAGCAGGTCCAGTGGTCACAGAAGGCGTCTCCGGGATGGTCAAAGACACACGCCATACGCCAGTGACTGCAATGGTGGCAAGCACTCGTGTCTGGCACGCCGTGTTTCCCGGAAGCTGGTCCGGCTCACGTTAAAGCCGAGGCTTGATCCGGTCCCGCACCGCTGAATGGCAGCCAGGCATTCAGCGGTGCGGGACTTTTACCACAGAATCAGCCACAAGGTTCCGGAAGGCCGTGACAACCGCCGCACCGGCCCTGGTCTCACTCGTGTTCCAGAGCGAAGCCAAGCCCATCACGGCTTTGCTCACCTCCGCCGGGTTTAAGATCTGTCCGCTGACGACTGCAAACGGTCCATCGGTCTCGGTGATCACGCGATCCGGGGGCATGGCGGCTACGAGTTCTTTTCCGCGCTTGCTGGCAATCATCGCGGGCCCTACGGAGAACCAGCACCCCATCGCGATTGCCCGCTCGAGTTCAGGCTTCGAACCGGTGAACCAGTGCAGGACCGGGATTCCGGCGTCGGGGTGGCGTGCAAGCGCATCGAGCACCTCGCTGGCGGCGCGGCGGCTATGGATCGTCATGACGCGTCCACCGGCTTTCGACGCCAGGTGCAGGATCCGATCGAAGACGTGGCTCTGTTCCCTCCAATGCGGCTTGAATTCCGGGCTTCCGTCCAATCCGACCTCACCGACATACCGCGTTTCAGGCAGCAGAGCTTCAAAAAGGCCCAATTCTCCCGCGCGTTCGTGCGCGAGTTGCGGGTGCAGCCCCAACGCCGTCCTGATGCGCGCTGTACCGGCGGCCAACACGATCGTGCCCCGCCAAGCCTTCGGCGTGTTCGTGACCGATAAAACGTAGGCGTTCGACTCGCGGCATTTGCGCACCGCCCCAACTGGGTCGGGGTAAAGGTCGAGGTGGCAGTGAAAGTCCACCGGCGATGGCTTCAATGCAGGAGGCCAACCCGGTCGAGGTATCGGCTCACTTCGGCCATGCCTCTGCGCGCGACGTCCACCAAGCCATCCCGCTCGTGCCCGTCCGCTGGTAGCGGGCCGGACTGGGCCACCCAACGTCGCATGTTCCGGTCCGGCAGCTGGCGGACCGCCAGGATCATGGCCAGCACGTCATCGCGGATGCGCTCGTCCCTGAGAACGGCCTGGAGGTCACGGCCTTCAAAGGCGTAATCCGTCCCGTCCGGGAGACCGGCATGGTTAAAGGACGCCCGACGGATCAAGCAGGGGACGCAGCGCCCGCATTGCTGCCCCGTGCGCTTCCATTTCCCGCAGGAGACGGTGTGTTCGGCTATCGAGGCCAACGTCGCAGGGTCCGTGCAGGCGGCCATCATCTCGCCCTTCGTCATGGTGTTGTACGGCTGCGTAAAGATTCGCACCGGTATATCGAGGCCATCCATTACGCGTTGAATGAGGGCGAGAAAATGGGGGTGCGTCGTCCGAGTGCTGAGTGAGCCGATCCGGCGCGTCGTCAATGGGGGGTTGAGCGCAATGAGTCCGTTCTCCGGGACGTGGAGGCGGACTGGTCCTTCGGCGAAGCCGCGCTCAGCCATCGTGGCGGCAACGAGGGCGCCGTATGCGAGGAAGTTGAAGCTGCGCGTTCTCATCTGCACGTCGTTCGGGTCGTCAAGCCGGGACAGCGGGTGGGCGATCGCGGCGAACCGGGAAACACTGACCGGAAGCCGGGCCGTGACGGCGTTCTGCCGGTCCGCGTCTCCTCGGTAGGAATGGCTGATCAGCACGGGCCGCCCACCGGCCGCCATCAAATCCAGTACGCCGATGGTGCTGTCCAAGCCCGCCGAGAAGAGAGAGGCGCAATCATGGCCTGCGAGCTGGGTCAGGCGACCTCGCACCTGCGGGGTTGGCCTGTCCGGGCCGCCGCCGACGATGTCGAGGGACCATTGGTCCCCGCTGAGGAAACGGAGAGCCGCCTCCAGCGTGCCCAACAGCGGCTGCCACGGGTCAGGATTCACCACGGCGATCTGAAGCCGGAGCTCGCGGGCCCATCCATCCGCCGCCGCCCTTCGATCGACGAACGTGTCGGCCGCCGTCACCGCCATCGCCATCGTGAGGAGATCGAAAGCGCGGTGGTGGACGGGGACTCCGAGCCGTCGAACGGCGGGGAGAACCGGGCCGCCGATGCAGGCCGCGCCCTCTCGGGGAGGTCTGCGCCCGTAAATCAGGACGGGTATCCTCCCATCCAGCGGAACAGGAAGGTCATCCTGGCAGTGATGGAACGCCAAGTCGGTCATGGTTCATAGAGTTCCCATTCGCCCCAGACCTCGGCGATCGCGCGAAGCTGCGCCTGCTCGACTTGGCGGCTGATCAAGGACGGGATGTTGCCGGAAAGTATAGGGCGCATGTGCTTGTCGGTCGCTGCTGCGACGAGTTCGAGGAGATCACGTTCCGCCTGTTGGACCCGCCCTGTGACGGCGGCCTTGGCGAACGCGTTCCTCGAGTCGAGCACTACCTGGCCAAAGACACAGTTGCGGACATACGCCAGGATGACATCAATGAGCATGTCGTCCGTGATATGGGCGAAGTCAAAGTCATCCAGGCCCTCAAGGCATTCCGAGAGGGCGTCGTTCATGGCCACCCTCACGCGGTCGGCGTCGCCGTTCGCGGGCGTCAACGCATCGACGATTGCCTGGATGGCTGCGTCCGTGGCCTGCCCGTTGAGGCCCGACAGGTCGACTCCCGATTCTGCAAGGGCATTCCGTCCATCCCGGAGCGCCGACAGCGTGTCGAATAGGGCGCCTCCGGAACGCGCCATCGATCCGAAGCGACGGGGACCGACTGCCCGTCCCCCGGTCGCGGTGCGGGCGTAGTGCCCCAAGGCCCGGTGGAGATCTCTGGCGTCGCCATCAGAGACGAACTTACCCAGGTTGGCCCTGAATGGCCGGAACCGTTGCGGTGGTGGCTGGGGACCCGGTCCTTCCCCGTCGACGTTAGCCCAGGGAGGAACGAGCGGAGATTGGGACCCGGGGCCGCGGCTGGATGTGGAAGTCCCCATCAGCGCTTTTCCGCGGCCTTGAACCAGGGCGTGTCCTTGACCAGCACCGACAACCATGGTGGGAGCTTGCCGTCGTTGACGGTACAGACGAACCGCGCCAGGCTTGCCCCGGCCTCTGGGCCCGCCCCGGCCAGCAACAGTGCGCCGTCAAAGCCCGACGGCTTGCTCCTCCAGTCCCCGTGCTTGCGGAGTTCCTTGATCATGTTCGACATCACGGCCGCATGCTCAGCCGACGGAATGCCCGCAACGGCGGCCTTGCCAGAGGGAGACGACGTCGAGGACGTCCGGAGCAGCACCCGAAGGCCCTCGGCCGCAACCTCGGATAGGTCTCCACGGAGCGCACGCAGCGGCACGGTCTCACGGCTCAAGTAGGCGGCGGGGCGTAGGTCTTGCCCAACCAGAAGCGGTTCCAACGAGAACCATTCCCGGATGAAATCGGCTTTTGCCGCCCATGGTTCGGGGCATCTCTGCTTGAAGCCTTGGGGATCCTCCCGCAAGTCTTCTAGCAGCGCGATAATGCCCGGCTTGCCGCCCGCCGCCTGGTTGATTTCGGAATACAGGTGTGTGACCGAGGCTGCATCGGTGCAGCGCTCGAAAAGGGCCAGCTTGGCGACGAGCGCCTCGTCGACGGGCATCCTGCGGAGCCCCGCCAGCTTCGACCGCATCCGGACAACGTTGAGCATGCGCTTCACGATCCGCGAGTTTCCCTCGACCAGAGTCGAGTTGGCCAGAAGTGGCGCTATGCGGTCGGCTATGGCGAAGCCACGGGTGACGTCAGTTGGTGGGGCATCACCAAGCAGGCGCAGTGCGTCTTCGGTTGAGATGGGCCGTTCTTCCATGCCTCACGCAAGTTGCCTTCCAGGCCAGCCCGTAGAGCTTCTACGTTCTTCGCCGTGAGGGCGTCGCTCGCCGCCGCGAACAGGAGAAACAGGTACGCCCTGATCTCTTGCACGCCGATGCGGGGAACTCGGATTGGCACCTGGATAAGCTTGTCCAGGTAGTCGATGACGTGGCGGCCGTTGGGATCCTTGAAGAACTGTGTGACGGAATGGCGCACCATCTCCTCATCGGCAGCGATAACGAAGGCCGTACGATCCATGAAGAGGAACAGCCTGAGCGCCTCCAACGTGTGGATGGTTTGCTTTGGGAGGCAACGGTCCAGGTTGTCCACGAAGACGACCAGTGTTTTGTCGAAGCTCGTGAGCAGGTCGCCGAACTCCGCGCGGAACGCCACGATTTCCTTAGAGGGAGTCCGATCAGCTTCAGGGTTGAGAAGGCCCTTCCCTCGCTTCCCGATATCCTCACCCGCATCTTTGATGGCCTGGTAGTCGTCTTCGGTCTGATTCCCCTCGAATACATCGCCGACGGCCTGCACCCCCTTGTTCAAGAGCCCGAACGTTGGCAAGCCCATGGCCCAGGCTCCCCCTTCTGCCGCCAGGCCGAGAAGGCGCATCCGGTTCACCCGTTTCAGCAGCTTCTTCGCCTTGCCCTTCAGGCCCTCGTCCTCCTCCGCCGCACCGAGGAGCGTGGACGCGATCACCTCCATCAGGGCGGCCCGTGAGTCGTCGAAGCCCTGATAGAGCCAGGCATCGAATCGCACGATGATGAACTCGCCGCCCTCTCCTGCCGATGAGAGCTCCTGCTCAACCAGGTTCAGCAGGGTGGACTTGCCGGTCCCCCATGACCCAAAGATGCCGACTGAGAGGGGCCTCATGCGCGGGTCTCGCAGCACGCTCGCGGCCAGTTCGGCAACTTCTGAGTAGTTTAGGAAGTCAAGTTTCGTGTCGACGTCGGCCCACATTGGTAGCAAATCCTCAGACGCTTGAACGCACGCGTTGATGTTCGGGAACGAGGAAGCTGGCGGGCGTGAGAAGAACAATACGCGAACGATCGCGGCGACGCAACTGTTGTGAGATGGTCCCCGTTCTTCGGACAAGCGGTTAAGCTCGGTCCGCCTGACGAGAAGGACGGACCCGATGACGGGCAAGCGGAAGCGGTATTCGGCTGAGTTCAAGGCGCGTGTGGCGCTGGATGCGCTGCGGGGTGAGCTGACCACGGCGCAGCTGGCGACCAAGCACGGCATCCACCAGACGATGGTGGGTGAGTGGAAGAAGCAGGCCATGGAGGGCATGGCGGCGGTGTTCTCGGGCAAGGAGGCGGCGCAGGACGTGGCGCGGTCGTCCGAGGCCGAGGTGGAGAAGCTGCACGCGAAGATCGGGCAGTTGGTGGTGGAGCGGGATTTTTTGGCGAAAGCCTCCGGTCGATGAGCCTGGAGCGGAGGCGGCAGATGATCGAGCCCGGGCACCCCAGCCTGTCCGTGGTGCGCCAGTGCGAGCTGGTGTCGATCAGCCGGTCGGGGTTCTACTACCAGCCTGCGGGCGAAACGCCGCTGAACTTGGCGCTGATGCGTCTGATCGACGCGCAGTTCCTGGAGACGCCGTGGTATGGCTCGCGCCAGATGGCGCGCCATCTCCGGCGCGAGGGCTACACGGTCGGGCGCAAGCGCATCCGGCGGCTGATGGCTAAGATGGGCTTGGCGCCGATCTACCAGCGGCCGCGCACGACGGTGCCGCACCCGGAGCACCGGGTCTTTCCATACCTGCTACGCGACCTCGCGGTGGACCGCCCGAACCAGGTCTGGTGCGCGGATTTGACCTACATACCCATGCGCCGCGGCTTCCTCTATCTCGTGGCGGTGATGGACTGGGCCACGCGCAAGGTGCTGTCCTGGCGCGTGTCGAACACGATGGATGTGGAATTCTGCATCGAAGCGCTGGAGGAGGCGCTGGTCCGGTTCGGTCGGCCTGAAATCTTCAATACCGACCAGGGAAGCCAGTTCACCTCGCCGCGGTTCACCGGCGTGCTGCAGCAGGCGGGCGTGCGGATCTCCATGGACGGACGAGGGCGTTGGATGGACAACGTGTTCATTGAGCGCCTGTGGCGCAGCCTGAAGTACGAGTGCGTCTACCTGCACGCCTTCGAGACCGGCTCCGAGTTGCGGGCGGGCCTTTCGAGGTGGATCAGCTACTACAATGCCCGACGCCCTCACTCCACCTTGGCCGGGCGCACGCCTGACGAGGCCTACGGGGCAAGCGGGATGGGCATGGCGCAACTGGCGGCCTGACAACAACCAGGGCCGAGCTTAACCAGGCCGCCAAACTGTCCAACAGGACGGGTCCACCTCATTGAGTTTGAACAACTTGAGAAAAACATTAGTTTTTCTGTTTCTCTATCGGCTCGTTCATCCGAACTGCCGCAAGCACGTTTTGGCGTTTCGCTGCTTATTGCGGCGCTGCGCTACAAGGATTGAACTAGGGCAATCTTGGGTTGCAACGACTACAACTAAAGCGCGATGACACGACATGGCTTCAGGGCGACGGCTAATGACACGTTATGGCTTGGGTCGATGACGTGATATGGTTCCAGTCGCCGGGCCAAGCCGTTGATTTCTGGTCAAGCCCGATGACATGAACTCAGGGAACCGACACCTCCGGGCCGCAGCCCGCACCTGCGACGCATCGAAGTCAGTCCGGAGTGGAAGCGAAATAGGCACGGCAAACCCCCTTGGTTCGCCGCCTTCAACCAGATCAGCCGCCTCTTGAGAACCCTCGTAAGTCATGTTCTCAGGGATTTGGTATAAGGACCGATCGGTTCCCCCTGGCTGCTCCCTGAAGAGCTTTGCCACCGAGGTGCTGCGGGCTCTCCATGATCCTGCCCCTGAGTATGCTCCGCAGGCCGACCGGACCAGCCGGATCGCTGCGGCTGTCCAGCGGCACGACGTGCAACTCCTCATCATCGATGAGATCCAGCGCCTGATCGACGCAGACACCGACAAGAGCAAGGAAACCGTGGCGATCTGGGTCTCTGGCCTCCTCAACCGCCGGATCTGCCCATTGCTGCTCGTCGGGGAGGAGAAGGCGTCCAAGGTGTTCGCGAACCAGAAGCACCTTGAGGGCCGCGTGCTCGGGCAGGTGGATGTCTCGCCCTTCGATTGGGCGGACCGGGATCAGCGCCGCGAGTTCGCCGCCATCCTCTACCACATCGACATCCAGCTGGGCATGGACGACCTGTCCGACCTGGGCAGCCTGCGGACCGCCCAGCGGCTCCATGAGTTCTCCGAGGGGCTCCTCGGCCAGGCAGCTCGGCTGATCGGGCAGGCGTGTCAGGCGACACGGTAAACCCATCCGGTGGCGACACCAGGAACCCAGCCACCC
>CAXTUQ010000027.1:0-21451 GCA_964247405.1 uncultured Acetobacteraceae bacterium | reverse complement strand
GGGTTGGGACGCCGGTCGATGATATCCAAGATCTCTCCGTTCAGGCCGACTGCTTGAACCGCATGTACCACTCGACCAGCCGGCGCACCTGGCGCTCGGTGTAGCCGCGCGAGACCATGCGCATGACGAAGTCGTTATGCTTCTTCTCGGTTTCCCCGTCCTTCTTGGAGCCGAAGCTGATGACCGGCAGCAGGTCCTCTACCTGGGAGAACATCCGCTTCTCGATCACGTCGCGGATCTTCTCGTAGGAGGTCCAGGACGGGTTGCGCCCGCCGTTCGCGGCCCTGTTGCGCAACGCGAACTTCACGACCTCGTTGCGGAAGTCCTTGGGGTTGGCGATCCCCGCCGGCTTCTCGATCTTGGTCAGCTCGGCGTTCAGCAGGTCGCGGTTCAGCATCTGCCCGGTGTCGGGGTCCTTGAAGTCCTGATCCTCGATCCAGGCGTCGGCGTAGTCGAGGTAGCGGTCAAACAGGTTCTGGCCGTAGTCGCCGTAGCTTTCCAGGTAGGCCTTCTGGATCTCGTTGCCGATGAACTCGGCGTAGCGCGAGGCCAGCTCCGACTTGATGGTGGCGAGATAGGCGGCCTCCGTCTCCGGCGGGAACTGCTCGCGGCGGATTGCCTGCTCCAGCACGTACATCAGGTGCACCGGGTCGGCCGCGACCTCGGCCGACGAGTGGTTGAAGGTGGCCGACAGCACCTTGTAGGCGAAGCGGGTGGAGATGCCGTCCATGCCTTCGTCCACGCCCGCATTGTCGCGGTACTCCTGCATGGTACGGACCTTGGGATCGGTTTCCCGGATGTTCTCCCCGTCATACACCCGCATCTTGGCGAAGGGGCGGGAGTTGGCGTGCGGCTTCAGCCGGGACAGCACGGCGAAGCGCGCCAGCATCTCCAATGTGTGCGGCGCGCAGGGCGCCTCCGCCAGGGCGGAGCCGCTGATCAGCTTCTCATAGATCTTCCCTTCCTCCGTCACCCGCAGGCAGTACGGCACCTTGACCACGGACACGCGGTCAAGGAACGCCTCGTTGGTGCGGTTGTTGCGGAAGCTCTGCCACTCCGCCTCGTTGGAGTGGGCCAGCAGGATGCCCCCGAACGGGATCGCGCCGATGTTCTCCGTGCCGAGATAGTTGCCTTCCTGCGTCGCGGTGAGCAGGGGATGCAGCATCTTGATCGGCGCCTTGAACATCTCGACGAACTCGAGGATGCCCTGGTTGGCCCGGTTCAGCCCGCCGGAGAAGCCGTAGGCGTCCGGATCGTTCTGGCTGTACATCTCAAGCTTGCGGATATCGACCTTGCCGACCAGGGCGGAGATGTCCTGGTTGTTGTCGTCGCCGGGTTCGGTCTTGGCGATGGCGATCTGCTTGCGGCGCGACGGGTAGATCTTGACCACGCGGAAGCGCGAGATGTCGCCGTCCCATTCCTCCAGCCGCTTCAGCGCCCAGGGGCTGGCGATGCCGGTCAGCACCCGGCGCGGGATGCCGTAACGCTCCTGCAGCGTGGCGGCCATGGTCTCCGGATCAAACAGGCCGAGCGGGCTTTCGAAGACCGGGCTGAGCTCGTTGCCGGCCTTGAGCACATAGATCGGCTCCTGCTCCATCAGCGCCTTGAGCCGCTCGCCCAGGGACGACTTGCCGCCGCCGACCGGTCCAAGAAGGTAAAGCACCTGCTTGCGCTCTTCCAACCCCTGCGCCGCGTGCCGGAAGAAGCCGACGATGCGCTCGATCGTCTCCTCCATGCCGTGGAACTCGGAGAAGGCCGGGTAAACCCGCACGGTGCGGTTGAGGAAGATGCGGCCGAGCCGGGGCGTGCGCGAGGTGTCCACCAGTTCCGGCTCGCCGATGGCCCGCAGCATCCGCTCCGCGGGGCTGGCGTAGCACCCGGGATCGTCATGGCATGCCGAAAGGTACTCGGCGAGGCTGAACTCCTCTTCCCGACGTTGGTCGCGAAGGGCGGCATGCAGGGAAAACACGTCGTAGTCTTTAAGCATCATGAAACTCCCCAAAGGGGCCGGGCCGACGAACACAGCGCCTGGCTCGGCCGCCAGCAGATCCACGCGACCAGAACACAGGTGGGCGGTCTTTCCACCCCGGCAAGCGACGCCGAGTCCTGCTTTGCCCGGCGACGCTAACTCCCTCCCGGCATCGAACGCACGTAAAACCCGCTCGCCCCGACTATAGCAAACCACGTTTTCAAACGTATTGAGAAACGTGTGGCGAAATGATGGTGCAATTTACGTACCATGCGGGGTGTTGCTGGAACGTGACAGCCCGGGTTGGTTTCCCTGGACCACCCGACAGCCCCGCGCGAGGCGGGTCACGATGCCGTGCAGGATTCAGTGCAATTGCGCAACGCATGGGCAAAGGGCTGCTGGTTTCTTCGGGCCGCAGTGACCGGGGTCACACCGGCCTGACGAATGCGCGTGACGCAGGCCGGGCGAATCCGCATGATGCGCCGACAGGAAACGGCGGAGACGGCAATGGGCACGATGCTGGGAGCCGGGCGGGCCTACAGCGCAGAGGAGGCCTACAGCCTGCCGCTGGCGGAGCTTGATCCCGGCCATCCGAAACTGTTCCAAACCGACGCGATGTGGCCCTACTTCGAGCGGCTGCGCGCCGAGGCGCCGGTGCACTACACGCCTGACAGCATCTATGGGCCGTACTGGTCCGTCACCAAGTACAAGGACATCCTGGCCGTGGAGGCCAACCACGACGGGTTCTCCTCGGATTGGAGCCTGGGCGGCATCGCCATCCAGGACCAGCGCAAGGATTTCCCGCTGCCGATGTTCATCGCCATGGACCCGCCGAAGCATGACGGCCAGCGGGCCGTGGTCAGCCCGATGTTCACGCCCGCGAACATGGCGGTGATGGAGCAGACGATCCGCGCACGGGCGGCCAAGGTGCTGGACGCCTTGCCGGTTGGCGAGACGTTCAACTGGGTGGACCGCGTTTCCATTGAGCTGACGACGCAGATGCTCG
The DNA here is from genome assembly GCA_964247405.1 of uncultured Acetobacteraceae bacterium. Lineage (GTDB taxonomy): Bacteria > Pseudomonadota > Alphaproteobacteria > Acetobacterales > Acetobacteraceae > CAHJXG01. The sequence continues at coordinate 18,476 of CAXTUQ010000027.1, read as the reverse complement.
CCATCCTGTTCGACTTCCCCTGGGAAGACCGCCGCAAGCTGACCCGCTGGTCGGACGTGGCGACCGCACGCCCGGACTCCGGCATCGTCGAGTCGGAAGAGGCACGGCAAGCCGAGTTGATGGAATGCCTGGGCACCTTCACCAAGCTGTGGAACCAGCGGGTGAACTCCGCCCCCAAGGCCGACCTCATCTCGATGCTGGCCCATGCCGACGCCACCCGGCGGATGGACCCGCGCGAGCTGCTTGGCAACGTGATCCTGCTGATCGTCGGCGGCAACGACACCACGCGCAACTCGATCACCGGCGGGCTGCTGGCGCTGAACCAGAACCCGGAGCAATACGCCAAGCTGCGCGCCGACCCGGGCCTGGTCGGCAGCATGGTGCCCGAGATCATCCGCTGGCAGACGCCGCTCGCCCACATGCGCCGCACCGCCACGCGGGACATCGTGCTGGGCGGGCAGCAGATCCGCCAGGGCGACCGCGTGGTGATGTGGTACGTGTCCGGCAACCGCGACGAGGAGGCGATCCCTGACGCGAACCGCTTCATCATCGACCGCGCCAAGCCCAAGAAGCACTTGTCGTTCGGGTTCGGCATCCACCGCTGCGTCGGCGAGCGTTTGGCGGAGATGCAGTTGCGCGTGGTCTGGGAGGAGATCCTCGCGCGCTTCGCCGCCATCGAGGTGGTGGGCGAGCCGCGCCGGGTTTATTCAAGCTTCGTCAAGGGCTACGAGACGCTGCCGGTCCGCATCTCCGCCCGCCTTTGACGAAATCGTTCCCGGTGGCCGCTTGGCCGCGCGCAGCCGCCACGGATACGCATTGCCGCCCGGAAACGTCGGGACTACCTTGCCTCGCCACAGCACGGGCGTGAGGCGGCCATGGGTCTGATCAAGCGATTGCTGGACGCCGGCCACGGCGCGCGCGGCGTGCTGCCGGTGCTGCAACGGATCAAGTCGGTGTCATTCGCGATGTATGCGGAGGATGTGCTGATGTCGCACATGCGTCCGCAGGGCGTGGGCTTCTACGTGGACGTCGGCGCGTTCCATCCGCAGATGCACTCGAACACCTACAAGCTGTATCTGAAAGGCTGGAGCGGCCTGACGATCGAGCCCAATCCCGGCGTCGCCGAGGCGTTCCGGCGGGCGAGGCCGCGCGACGCGCACCTGACCCTCGGCATTGCCGGGCAGGAAAGCGAGCTGACCTACTACAAGTTCCGCGACGGCGCGCAGAACACCTTCGACGCGGAGCGCGCCGCCGAACTGCGGGCCGAGCAGGTCGGGGAGGTCGCCATCAAGTGCCTGCCGCTGAGCGAGGTGTTCGAGCGGCATTGCCAGGCCCGTACCGTGGACCTGCTCAGCGTTGACTGCGAGGGCCGCGACCTGGAGGTGATCCGGAGCCTTGACTGGCGGCGTCATCGCCCGACGATGCTCATCATCGAGGATTTCGAGCAGTTCGAGGCCGGAGTCTCGCCGAATCCGCCCTCCAGCGCGATCCGGTCCTTCATGCTTGCGCGCGACTATGCCGTGGTGTCGCAGGCGGTGTTCAGCTTCTTCTACGTTGATCGCCATGCCTTCAAACGGACGGACCGGACATCGGGCTTTCGCCTGGACCGTTCGCAGCTTGGCTTGTTCGGGTTGCAGTAAGCTCCGGCCGTTCGGCGCGCACGGCCAAAGGTGAACCCGGTCATCTTTAGTTGAGCAGCCCGGGTGGTTCCGCCGGGCAAACCCGTGGCGTGGCCTCACGTTGCTTGCCGCTATCCCCACAATGCCGGAGCCAGCGCATGAACGCGCAGACCAAGAACCAGTACGCGATGCAGGACCCGACCAAGCAATACCCGCAACCGAAGTTCGAGGACCAGCCGCAGTCTGCCCCTGGCCTCGCGCGGGACATGAAGCCGAAGCCCGACCATGGCGAGGACAGCTACCGCGGGTTCGGCCGCCTCGAAGGCCGCCGCGCCGTCATCACCGGGGCGGATAGCGGCATCGGCCGCGCGGTGGCCATCGCCTTTGCCCGGGAGGGCGCCGACCTGGTGCTGAACTACCTGACCTCCGAGGAGGCGGACGCGAAGGAGGTCGTGGGCCTGGTGGAAGCTGCCGGACGCAAGGCCGTGGCGATGCCGGGCGATCTGAGCGACGAGGCGTTCTGCACGACGCTGATCGAGCAGGGGCGGGCGGCGCTGGGGGGCATCGACATCCTGGTCAACGTGGCGGGCAAGCAGACCGCGGTGAAGGACATCGCCGACATCACGACCGAGCAGTTCGACAAGACCTTCCGCACCAACGTGTATTCCATGTTCTGGCTGTGCAAGGCCGCCCTGCCGCACATGCCGCCGGGTGCGACGATCATCAACACGACCTCGATCCAGTCCTACCAGCCGTCGCAGACCCTGCTGGACTACGCGTCCACCAAGGCGGCAATCACCGCTTTCACCCACGCGTTGGCCAAGCAGGTCGCGTCCAAGGGCATCCGCGTCAACGCGGTGGCGCCCGGCCCGGTGTGGACGCCGCTGCAGCCGAGCGGCGGCCAGCCGCAGGAGAAGATCCCAGACTTCGGCTCCACCGTGCCGCTCGGCCGCCCGGGCCAGCCGGCGGAGCTGGCGCCGGTCTATGTCCTGTTGGCGTTGCAGGAATCGAGCTTCGTGACCGGCGAGGTGTACGGCGTGACCGGGGGCAACCACCTGCCTTGAGCGCCATGCCATGAATTTGGGGCGCGACGGCGGCTGGCTGCCGCTCGACCAGTATGCGGCCGTGGGTGACGGCCGCAGCGTGGCGCTGGTCGGCGCGGACGGCTCCCTCGACTGGTGGTGCGTGCCCAACCTGGACAGCACCCCATTCTTCAACCGTTTGCTGGCCGGGGAGGACGGCGGGCGCTTCTCCGTCGCGCCGTCCGGGCCGTTCACCGTGGAGCGCAGCTACCGCCCGGGCAGCAACGTGCTGGAGCAGGTCTTCGCCACGGAGGGGGGCCGCGCCCGCGTCACCTACTCGCTCAACAGCGGCCCGTCCGGGCGGCTGCCGTGGAGCGAGTTGGCGCATCGCGTCGAGGGGCTGGAGGGCGCCGTCGAGTTTGGCGTCGAGGTACGCCCTGGGCGCCGGCTCGGCCAGGCCAATCCGTGGCGCGAAGGGAGCCCGCACGGCGACGTGTTGCACCTGGACGGCATCGTGGCGGCGCTGCGCACCACCGGCGATGTCGAGCGGCTGATCGAGGGTGATGACCGGGTGACGGCACGGTTCGCGACGGAGGCCGGGTCGCGAACCGTGCTGGCGCTGCTGGCCTCAATGAACGAGCCGCTGATCCTGCCGCCGCTCGCCGCCATCGACGGGCGGATCGACCGGTCGGACCAGGCCTGGCGCGAATGGTCGGGCAACCTGACCTACGCGGGCCGTTATGGGGAAGCGGTACGGCGCAGCGCCTTGGCGCTCAAGCTGCTTCTGTTTACGCCTACGGGCGCCATCACGGCGGCGGCGACGACCTCGCTGCCCGAGCGGATCGGGACGGGCAGGAACTACGATTACCGTTTCGCCTGGGTGCGCGACGTCGCCTACACCATCAAGGCGTTCCTGCGGGTCGGCGCGGTGGAGGAAGCCAAGGCGGCGTTCTCCTGGCTGACCGCCACCATCCTCCGGCACGGCGGGCGTCCGCGCACGATGTACCGCCTCGACGGCGATCTGGCGCCGGAGGAGCGGGAACTGGACCTGCCGGGCTACCGGGACAGCCGGCCGGTGCGCGAAGGCAATCGGGCGCGGGACCAGCTTCAGCTCGGCGTGCTCGGCGACTTGATGGAAACCGCGGCGCTGTTCGTCGAATGCGGCCACGTGCTTGACCTCACGACCCGGCGCTTGCTCGCGGACCTTGCCGACCGCTGCGCCGACCTGTGGCGCTCCCGCGACTCCGGCATCTGGGAGCTGGAGCAGGCCGAGCACTACACCATGTCGAAGCTCGGCTGCTGGACGGCGCTCGACCGCGCCGCCCGGCTCGCCGCGTCGGGCCAGCTCGATGCCAGCCATGCCGACCGCTGGCGGCGCGAGCGCGAGCGCATCCGCGACTGGGTCGATGCGCATTGCTGGTCGGACGCCAAGCAGAGCTACACGATGCATCCCGGGACGGATCGGCTGGATGCCTCCCTCCTGCTCGCGACCCGCTTCGGCTTCGAGCGGCGCGACCGGCTGGCGCTCACCCGCGACGCGGTGCGGCGCGAGTTGTGCCGTGGCCCGCTGGTGTTCCGCTACTCAGGCGTGGAGGCGGAGGAAGGCACCTTCCTGGCCTGCGCCTTTTGGCTGGTGGAGGCGTTTGCCCTGCTCGGCGAGCAGGACTTGGCGGTGCAGCAGATGGATGCGCTGCTCGCGGCCACCTCCGGCAACCTTGGCCTGATGCATGAGCAGATGGACCCGGACGGCGGTGCCATGCTGGGCAACATGCCGCAGGCCCTGAGCCATTTGGCTCTGGTGCACGCGGCACTCGCGGTGGATGAAGGCGTCGGCTGACTGCATCGACTCCAGGTTGGGTCCAAAACCGGGCATTGCGTTATGCCGTGCCGTTTGCCAGCGTGCCCATACAATGTTGCTTGAATAAGAAAATCCGGAGGACGCCGTGTTCCATCAATTGCTGACTCCCGTGGGAGGCAGCCTGTTCCTGTCGTTCGTGGTCGCGGCGCTGCCCATCGTGACGGTGCTGGTGATGCTGGGCGTGCTGCGCCGCCCGGCCTGGCAGGCGTCGCTGGGCGGGCTGGTCGCGGGCCTGCTGATCGCCGTCCTGGTCTGGGACCTGCCGGCCGGCCTCGCGCTCAACAGCGTCGCGGCTGGGGCGGTGTTCGCGCTGTGGCCGGTGATGTGGATCGTGTTCAACGCGCTGCTGCTTTACAACATCGCCGTCGTGTCCGGCCGGTTCGACGCCTTTCGCGACTGGGTGGTGGAGCACCTGCCCAACGACCGCCGGGTGGTGCTGGTGGTGATCGGCTTCTGCTTCGGCTGCCTGCTGGAAGGCATCTCCGGCTTCGGCACGCCGGTCGCCATCACCAGCGCGCTGCTGATCCTGGTGGGGTTCCCGCCGCTGGAAGCGCTGACCTTCACGCTCATCTTCAACACGGCCCCGGTCGCCTTCGGAGCGCTCGGCGCGCCCGTCACCGTGCTGGGCCAGGTTACGGGGCTGCCGGCCGTCACGCTGGGCGCCATGATCGGGCGGCAGTTGCCGTTCCTGGCGATGCTGCTGCCGTTCTACGTCATGGCGATCTATGGCGGGATGCGGTCGGTGCGCGCGCTGTGGCCGGTGCTGCTGGTTGCCGGCGGCAGCTTCGCCGCCGGGCAATTCGTGTCGTCCAACTACCTCGACTACGCGCTGACCGACGTGTTGTCCTCGCTCATCGCGCTGATCGCGACGCTTGCTTTCTTGCGGGTCTGGTCGCCCGCCGCTTCGCCCGAGTTCACGATGCGTATGCCCAGCCTGGCTCCCCCCGGCCTGGCCACCCGCGGCGTGGGTGCGGAGGTGGTGCAATCGCGGACTGCGGCGACAGTGCCGGCCTGGCAGGGCTGGGTGCCCTGGATCGTGGTCTCGGTCATCGTGATCGCCTGGACCCACTTCAAGATCTTCGCCATCGGCCAGCAGGCGATCCCCTGGCCCGGCCTGCACAACCAGGTGCTGATCACGCTCTACAGCGACAAGCCCTACGCCGCGGTCTGGACTTTCCAGCCGCTGGCGACCGGCACCGCCATCCTGCTCTCCGCCATCATCACCGCGGCCCTGGTCGGCGTCGGCCCGGGCCGCTTCGTTGCTTGCGTCGGACAGACCTGGCGGCAGAGCCGCATTGCCATCTTTACCGTCGCGCTGATCGTGGGCCTTGCCTACCTGATGAACTACTCCGGGCTGAACTACACGCTGGGCCTGGGCGTCGCGTCCGTTGGCATCCTGTTCCCGCTGCTGTCGCCGTTCCTGGGTTGGGTGGCGGTGTTCCTTTCGGGCAGCGACACCTCGGGCAACGCGCTGTTCGGCAACCTGCAGGTGGTGGCGGCCAACCAGCTCGGGCTGAACCCGGTGCTGATCGCCGCCACCAACTCCTCGGGCGGCGTGATGGGCAAGATGATCTCGCCGCAGAACATCGCCACCGGGGTGTCCGTCACCGACCTCAAGGGACAGGAGGGCGTCGTGTTCGCCCGCACCTTCAAGCACAGCATCGTGCTGACCCTGGTGCTCGGCGTCCTCGTCGTGCTGCAGCAGTACGTGTTCCCGTGGATGATCCCGTAAGCGCCTAAACCAGCACAAGCAGCGCCAGCGCGTAGATGAGGCCGGTGACGACGAAGGTGACGACCGTGTAGCCCATCACGCGCTGGATGCCGATGCCGGCCATGGCGACGACCGGCAGCGCCCAGAACGGCTGCAGCATGTTGGCGACCTGCTCCCCCATCGCCACCGCCATCGTGGACCCGGCCATCGAGGCGTGGAGCGTCGCCGCCGCCGGCACCACGAAGGGACCCTGCACCGCCCAATGCCCGCCGCCGCTCGGCACGAAGAAGGTGATGATCAGCGAGCAGACGTAGCTCCAGAACGGCAGGGTGTGGGCGCTGGACACGGCGACAAAGGCCTTGGAGATCGCGTCGGCCAGGCCGGTGCCTGACATGATGCCCATGATGCCGCCGTAGAACGGGTATTGCAGCATCATGCCGCCAGTCTGCTTGGCGGCGTTCCTCATGGCCTCGCCATAGGCGACGGGCGTGCCGTGCAGCGCGATGCCGCCGATCAGGAACACCAGGATGACCATGTTCACGTCCAAGGCGAGCGTTCCCTGCGCCCACAGCACCCCCACCGCGGCCAGCCCGGCCGCCAACAGGAACAGGCTGCCGACCGGCGAGCGGTCCATCCGCCGGGCGATGGAGTTTGACGGGTCCGGTGGCGCGGGCGGCGCCTCTGCCTCCGGCACGAAAGGGACCACGTCGGCATCGGCCGGGCGGATGGCGATGAACACGACCGGCATCGCCAGCACGATCAAGAGTGTCGGCAGCCAGTTGAACGTCGCGAGCACCGTGTCGGACAGCGGCAGAATCTGGCCGGTCAGCTTCTCCACGATGTTCAGCGCGTTGCCGTGCGTCGCCTGGGTGAGCGCGATGGAGCTGGAGATGCCGCTCGCCCACACCGCGAAACCGGAATAGGCGGCGGCGACCAGCCAGCCGAAGTCCACCCGGACCTGCCGTGCCGCCTCGCGCGCCAGGATTGCGCCGACCACCAGGCCGAAACCCCAGTTCAGCAGGGACGCCGCGGCGGCGACCAGGAAGGTGAGCGCGACCGCCTGGTTGGCAGTGCGCGCCAGGCCCACGAGCCGGCGCAGCAGCCGCGCCACCACCGGAGCATGGGCCAGCGCGTGCCCGGTCGCCAGGATCAGGATCATTTGGAAGGCGAAACCGAGGATGGCGAAGATCCCGCCGTACCAGGTCGTGACGATGGTGGCCGGCGAGCCTTTGGGTGCGATCAGCAAGGCCAGGACGGCCGTAACCGCGGTCAGCCCGATCGCCAGCACGAATGGATCGGGCATGTAGCGCTCGAACAGGCCGACGAACATGGGTGCCAGCGCTTGCAAGCCGCGCCGGCGTGGCTGCGGAGGGGCCGTGGTGCTCATTGTCGTTTCCCCAGTGTCTTGTGCTTGGCTGCGCAAGGCAGCTTCCAACGATGTCGGTTCGGGTGGCTCCCTAAGCAGGCATTCGTAGCTTGCGCCACGAATGCCTGCTTAGGAGTCGTTAAAGACGCATCATTTTGCCTGCTGCGCGTGAGCACGCTCCGCAGAACGATGCTTAGAGCGTGGCCGCAAGCTGCATCGCCTGCGCACAGGCCGCCGCCCGCCCGGCTTCGTCGAGTTCGGCACCCATCAGCGTCTTCTCGACCTCGATGTGGCTGATGTCGCTGATGCCGACCATCTGCAGCCACGCGGTCATGTAGCGCTGCTGGTAGTCCAGCTCCTCCCGCGGGAAGTCGGGGCCGAGGCCCACGCCGCGGGCGTTGATCACCACTGCGCGGCGCCCGCCGAGCAGGCCGCGCAAACCGTGCTCGTCGAAGGTGAACAGCACGTCCTTCTGTGAAACCGCGTCGATCAGGTGCTTCAGGCGGTAAGGGATGCCGAAGTTCCACATCGGCACGCTGAGCAGCACGACATCGGCCCGGCGGAAGCGGTCCGCCAGCACGCCGATCTCCTGCCAGGCGCGGGCCTGCCCGGCGCTGTGCCCGCGCCCTTCAAGGCCGGCGTACTTGGCGTCGAGCGCCTCCCCGTCAAAGGCCGGAAGCTCGGTCGTCCAAACGTTCAGCACGTCGATGGTGGCGCCGGGATGACGGTCCATCCAAGCGTCCAGGAACGCATGGGCGACCTGCCGGGAAGCGGAGCGTCCGCCGCGCGGAGAGGCCTCGACGTGCAGCAGGCGCGGCGCCGCGGAGGTTGTCTGGGAGTCGGTGGCCTGGCTCATGCGGCCTCTGTGGTCTTGGGTTTCAGGCAGCCAGCAGGTCTTTGAGGATGCTGTCCACCTGCTCGTGATACTCCGGCTCGATGCCGAACAGGCCGAAGTGGCCGCAGATGGTGTTCACCACGCGAAGCTCGCTGCCGGGCAGCAAGGCCTGCTCGGCGGCGCAGTCCGCCACCGGGAAGAACATGTCGGTGCTGAGCGGCATGACAAAGGTCCGGGCCTTGACGCGCCCGAGCGCCGCGGCAAGGTCGCCGCCGGCATGCCGGGCCACGTCGCCGCGCTGCCACTTCCAGGCCATGCAGAGCAGGTTGTTCGGGTCCATCGGCAGGAAGAAGCCTTCGAGGAAGCCGACCACGAAATCGTCCAGCGACACGAAGCCGAGGCCGCGCCAGCGCTCCCGCTTGTAGAACTCGGGACAGAGGCCCATCACGCCCCACAAATGCGCGTGCCGGCGCAGGCCTTCGTGCACCTCGGCCTGGTCGGCGTACCAGCCGTTCTTCCAGGCCGGGTCGGAGGTGATGGCCTCGGTCAGCGTGCTGCCATACAGGAAATCGTGCGGCGTGTTCTGCGCGAACCCGGCGATGGGCGCGGCCCGGGCCACCATGTCCGGGAAGCGCACGGCCCACTCATAGGTCTGCTGCGCCCCCATGGAGCCGCCGACGACGAGGGCCAGGCGCTCGATGCCGAACCTCTCCGTCACCAGCCGATGCTGCGCCGCCACGTCGTCGCCGATGCGGATGCGCGGGAAGCGCGGGCCGCCCCACGGCGCCGGGGTGTTGTGCGGCGAGCTGGACAGGCCGTCGCCGATCTGGTCGGCGATGATGATGAAATACTTCTCGGGATCGAGCGCGCGGCCCGGGCCGATGTAGGCCTGCTCCATGATCTTGCTGGTGCCGGAGAACCAGGTGGTGACGAGGATCGCGTTGTCCCGGGCCGCCGAGAGCCTGCCGTGGGTGGCGTAGGCCAGGCGGGCGCCGCGCAGCCGCCCGCCGTCCTCCAGGTCGAAGTCGCCGAGGTCGAAGGTCTCATAGGGACCGTGCAGCTCCTGCGAGTAGTAGGCTTGGGCCGGCATGGGGCGTTCCTCTGATTTGTTTTTTGGCTATCCCACCCGGATCGGTTCGCGCCGGGCCGGGTGGCTGTGCTTGCCGGGCGGGTTGGCCGCGCACTCGATGCGGCGCAGGTGGAGGTCCGCATCGTCGGCCAGAGCCTTCGCCACGACCATCTTCTCAAGCGCCGCCAGCCAGTGCCGGTAATAGGTGGCGCCCCCGTCCGGATCGCCCTCCGCCTGTGCCCGGCGGATCTCGGCGTTGATGGCCGCCACCCATTCGGGCCAGGTGAAGTGCCCGGCCTGATGCAGCGCCACCACCAGGGCGAAGGCCTGCGCTTCCCAGGGTTCACGGAATACGGGGCCGGACGTGTCGCCCGGCCGCAAGGGCGGCGCCTGGCCGCCCGGCCAGCCGGGGTCAGCCGCCATGCGGCTCAACGTAGTCGTCGAACAAATCCAGGTAGAGCGCGTCGCGCGCCGCGGCCTGCTCGCCCCACAGGTCGCGGGCGGCGAAGCGCACGCCGTAAACGTGCTGCGGCTTGTGGCCCTGCCCATGCGCGTTGGTGTCGTTGAAGCAGAACACGCCGCGGTCGACTTCCACGGTGCCGGTTTTGCCGCGGGCGTAGCGGGGCAGCCGCGTGTGGGTGGCCGGGTTGAGGTTGCGCACCGTGACGCGGTCGCCGGGCCGGAAGCGCGGCGGCACCGCATCCGTCATGCGCGCGCTGGCGCCGGTGGCGATCAATCCGTCCACCTGCTCGACCGGCAATGCGGGCATCATGCGGCTCCTTTCGCAAGCTGCGCCATGCGCCCGTCGATCTCGGCCCGCGTCAGCGCGCCGCGCTGGACCAGCAGGTCCTCCATCGCGTGCAGCCAATGCTCGTAGTAGGGGGATTGCAGGTAATGCGCCGGGTCCATGCGCTCGATGGCATGGCGGAACTCGTCCACGTTGAAGTAGCCGCCGGCGAAGGTGGTCATGAACAGGCCGAACACCGTGCGCTCCCAGGGCGCGTGGAACACCGGCTCCTGCGGTTCGGGGTTGATCGGTCCCATGCCGTGCATCCCGCCGAGGTCATGCATGCCGTTCATCGCGCGCCTCCCCTAGCCGGCCGCCGCGACGGTGCCGGTGCCGATCATCGCATCCCGCGTCACCAGGGCGGCCAGCGCCGCCGCGTCCATGCCCTCGGTTCCCGCCGGGCGCTCGGGCAGCACGAGGTAACGCAGCTCGGCGTTGCTGTCCCAGACCCGGACCTCTTTCTCCGGCGGCAGATCGACGCCGAACTCGGCCAGCACCCCGCGGGGGTCGATCACGGCGCGGGCGCGGTACGGCGCCGACTTGTACCAGTTCGGCGGCAGGCCGAGCGTCGGCCAGGGATAGCAGGAGCACAAAGTGCAGACGACCATGTTGTGCACCGTGGGCGTGTTCTCCACGACGACCATGTCCTCGCCCTGCACGCCGGAGAAGCCCATCTCGGCGATGGCCGCCGTGGCGTCGGCCAGCAGGCGGGCCTTGAACGCCGGGTCGGTCCAGGCGCGGGCGACGACCTGCGCGCCGTTGTGCGGGCCGATCTTGGTCTCGTAGGCTTCGACGATGGCGGCAAGTGCGGCTGGCTGCACCAGCCCCTTCTCGACCAGCAGGCTCTCGATGGCGCGCACCCGCAGCGCGGTGTCGTCTGTGTGCGTATCCGGCATGGCCTTCGCTCCTTGCACCGTCCCCGTCGCGGCAGTTAAGACCGAGGGCCAATGCCCGCGCAATCGGCTTTTCTCTTGCCAAATCGGCAATCGAAACAGTTGCTTGGGAGCAGCAGCAAAGCGCATTGCCGTGTTGCGCCACAGGACGATACCGGTCAGGCTTCGTCGCTGTGAAGTTGCCGCCGCCACACCCGGTGGCCTGGGACTTGCTTGTAGCTCCGTCATTGTCACCTGCCGCCATCCTGGAGTAGAACATGCCCCCATTCCGCCCCTCGCGACGCGGCCTGCTGCAGTCGGCCGCCACGCTCGCGGGGGGCGCACTCGCGGCGCCGCTGGTGGCCCGGCACGCGCTGGCCGCCGACCCGATCAAGGTCGGCAGCCTGCTCGACCTGTCCGGCCCCATCGGCTCCTCCGGCCAGGCGATGTACGCCACGATCCGGCTCGCGGTGGACGAATTGAACGCGGGCGGCGGCCTGCTCGGGCGCCCGGTCGAACTCGTCAATTACGATACGCAGTCCACCATCCAGCTTTACTCGCAATACGCCCAGCAGCTTGCGCTGAAGGACAAGGTGGCCGTCGTGCATGGCGGCATCACCTCGGCGTCGCGGGAAGCGATCCGCCCGGTGTTCGACCGCTACGCGACGCTGTACTTCTACAACGTGCTGTACGAGGGCGGCGTGTGCGACCGCGACTGCTTCTGCACCGGCACCACCCCGGCGCAAACGGTCAACAAGCTGGTGCCCTACGCTTTGGAAACTTGGGGCAAGAAGGCCTACATCATCGCGGCCGACTACAACTACGGCCAGATCACCGCGAAGTGGATGGGCAAGTACGTGCGCGACGGCGGCGGCACGGTGCAGGCGACCGAGTTCTTCCCGCTCGACGTGACCGAGTTCGCGGCGACCATCAGCAAGATCCAGCAGGCCGGGCCGTCCGTCGTGCTGTCGGCGCTGGTCGGCTCCAACCACACCGCGTTCTACCGGCAATGGGCGGCGGCGGGGATGAAGGACAAGATCCCGATCGCCTCCACCACCTTTGGCCTGGTCAACGAGATCGCCACCATCGCGCCGTCCGAAAGCAATGGCGTGGTGACGAGCTACGGCTACTACGAGGAGCTGTCCACCCCGGCGAGCACGGCGTTCACCAAGGCGGTGCGCGCCAAGTTCGGCGATGGCCTGCCGTATATCAGCGAGCTTGCCTGCGCCAACTACGAGGGCTTCAAGCTGTGGGCGGAGGGGGTGAAGAAGGCCGGCTCGCTGGACCGCACCAAGGTGACGGAGGCGTTGGAGGCCGGCATCGCCGTCGATGGCCCATCGGGCAAGGTGACGATTGACCACGCGACGCACCACGTGGTCCGCAATGCCTATTTGGCGAAGGCCGCCGACCGGAAATGGGACGTGTTCCAATCCTACTCGGATCAGGCCCCGGCAGACACCGCGGCGGTGTGCGACCTTATTAAAGAGCCGAAGCTGAGCAGGCAGTTCGTCATCGACGTGAAGACCTGAGAGCGCGCCATGGCGCTCGCCGCCCTTCTCCTGTTCAACGTCGCCAACAGCATCGCGGTGCTGGTGCTGCTCAGCCTTGGCCTCGGCGTGATCTACGGGATGATGCGGGTCATCAACCTGGCGCACGGCGAGTTCCTGATGCTGGGCGCCTACACCACCGTGGTCAGTGCCAACGCCGGGCTGAACCTGTGGGTGGCGATGCTGGTTGCGGCGCCCCTCGCGGTGGGGCTGTTCGGGTTGCTGGTCGAGCGGCTGTTCATCCGGTTCCTGTATGGCCGGATCATCGACACCATGCTGGCGACCTGGGGCCTCAGCCTCGCGGTGATCGGGCTGATCACCACGGTCTTCGGCACCACGGTACGCGGCGTGTCAGCGCCGTTCGGGGGTTTCGCCATCGGCGGCTATCAGACCAGCGTGTACTCGTGGTTCGTGATCGCGGTGGCGGCGGCGATGGCGGGCGGGGTGTGGCTGGTGCTGCGCTTCACCAAGTTCGGCCTGATCGTGCGCGCCACCATGCAGAACCCGGACATGGCGGCGGCGCTGGGCGTGTCGCCACCGCGGATTTACATGGCGACCTTTGCGCTCGGCTCCGCGCTGGCCGGACTGGCGGGGGGCGTCTTGGCGCCGGTGTCCGGTGTGTCGCCGGTGATGGGCGGCGCGTTCATCGCCCGGGCCTTCATCACTGTGCTGGGCGGGGGACCTGCCATCGTCACCGGCACAGGCCTCGCGTCCACGCTGTTCGGCAGCATCAGCGAGGTCGCGACCTTCCTTACCACCCCGGTGTTCGGCCAGGTGGCGCTGCTGCTAGCGGCGCTGGTGATGATCCGCATTCTGCCCCAAGGCATCACTGGGTCCGGCATCACCGGGCGGCTGCTGCGGAGGAGCCTGTGACCGGTTGGGCCAGCTTCGCCGCGATGGTCGCGGCCGGGCTGGCATTGCTGCTCGGCCTGCCGCTGGTGTTCGACCTGTTCGGCCTGCTGCAGATGACGGTGTTCGTGGCGATGGCGGTGCTGGCGCTGAGCCAAGGGTTCATCTGGGGCTATGGCGGCATCATGTCGTTCGGGCAGACCGCGTTCTTCGGCTTGGGCGGCTACACCTACGCGGTCGCGGTGATGAACATGGGGGACAGCACGGCGCCCGTGCTGCTGGCGGTTTTGGTGCCGACCCTGTTTGCGGCGCTGCTCGGCTATTTCATGTTCTACGGACGGATCAGCGACGCCTACATCGGGGTCATCACGCTGACGGTGACGGTGATCTTGTTCAACGTGGTGAACTCGACCGCCGGCGACTTCTACACCATCGGCAACGCGCCGCTGGGCGGCTTCAACGGGATGCCGTCCGTGCCGCCGCTGAACGTGCCCGGCGATCCGTCCTCGCCGCTCGACCCGGAGCAGACGTGGTATGCGGCGATGGGAGCGCTGATCCTCGTGTATGTGCTGCTGCGCGCGATCCTCGCCAGCCGCTTCGGCCGCATCGTGGTGGCGATCCGGGAGAACGAGACCCGGGCGCAACTGCTGGGCTACGACACGCGGCTATACAAGCTGATCGTGTTCGCCATCGGCGGCGGCATCGCCGGGCTGGCCGGGTGCCTGTACGCCAACTGGGGATCGTTCATCAGCCCCACGGTGTTCGGGCTGGCCACGTCGGCGCAGGTGCTGATCTACGTGCTGGTCGGGGGCTTGGGCACGCTGCTCGGGCCAATCTTGGGCGCGGTCGGCATCCAGTACCTGATCTCGGTGATCGGCGCGCAGGAGGCGGTGAACGCCAACCTTGTGCTCGGCGCGGTGCTCGTGGTGTTCGTGTTGCTGGTGCCGCAGGGGTTGGTGCCGGTCGTGCAGGGGCTGTTCCGCCGGGTGCCTGGCGTGCGGCGCGGCCGGGTGGCCGAAGCCGCGCCGGTTGAGGTGGAGCCTTGACGGTGCCGCTCTTGGAAGCGCAGGACGCCACTATGCGCTTCGGCGGCGTGACCGCGGTGAACGGCGTCAACTTCGCCTTGCGCGAGATGGAGCTGCGCTGCCTGATCGGCCCGAACGGTGCGGGCAAGAGCACGTTCTTCAAGATGCTGACCGGGCAGCTCAAGCCGAGCGCCGGGCGCATCCTGCTGCGCGGGAGGGACATCACCGGGGCGGAGCCGCACCAGATCGCGCGCCTCGGCGTCGGCATCAAGACGCAGGTGCCCAACGTGTTCGACGGGCTTTCGGTGCGGGAGAACGTGTTCGTCGCCGCCAGCAGGCGCGGCTCGGCGCAGCAGGCCCGGCGGGTCACGGCCGAAACGCTGGAGCGCCTGCGGCTGACCGGGATCGCCGCGCGCCTGGTGGGCCAGCTCGCGCACGGGCAGCGGCAATGGGTGGAGATCGCCGCCGTGCTGGCGCAGGAGCCGAAGCTGGTGCTGCTGGACGAGCCGGCGGCCGGCATGACGCACGAGGAGGTGCTGCGCACCGCCGCGCTGATCCGCGAGATCAACCAAACGCACGCGCTCATCGTCGTGGAGCACGACATGCAGTTCATCCGCATGATCGCCCGCACGGTCACGGTGTTCAACCAAGGCAGCATCCTGGTCGAGGACGATGTGGAGCGCGTGATGGCCGACCCGGCGGTGCGCGACGTGTATCTTGGGAAGCATGCGGCATGATGCCGCCGGGGAAAGCAGGCAGCATGATGCTGCAGGTGGACGGGTTGCGCTCCGGCTACGGCCGCATCCCGATCCTGGCCGGGGTCAACCTCGCCGTGGCGCCGGGCGAGTTCGTCGGCATCCTCGGGCACAACGGCATGGGCAAGTCCACCCTGCTGCGCACGCTGATGGGCTACCTGCCGGCGACGGGCGGGCGCGTCCTGTTCGAGGGGCGCGACATCACCCGGCTGTCGCCCACGGCGCGCGCCCGGCTCGGCATCGGCTACGTGCCGCAGGGCCGCCAGATCTTCTCGGCGCTCAGCGTGGGGGAGAACCTGCGCATGGGCTGCCTGCTGTCGAAGCAGCCCGAGCGGCAGACCATCGAGGGCGTGCTGGACACCTTCCCGCGGCTGCGGCGGCTCTTGGACCGCACCGGCGGCGCGCTGTCCGGCGGTGAGCAGCAATTGCTGGCGCTGGCGCGGTGCCTGTGCGGCGCGCCGCGGCTGATGCTGCTGGACGAACCGACGGAGGGCATCCAGCCCTCGATCATCGACGAGATCATCGAGACGCTGCAAGGGTTGTCCCGCGGCGGCGCGGTCACGGTTGTGCTCGTCGAGCAGAACCTGAAGTGCATCGCCGCCCTGTCGCAGCGCATCATCATTATCCAGAAGGGCGTCATCACCCGCGAAACCAGCCCCGAAGCCGTGCAGGACCCGGCGTTGATCGCCGAGTTCGTCGGCATGGCAGCGTAAGCATCCCCACAACTCAAGGAGCCAACCATGAGCGTCGAGAAGCCGACCCTTTCCCAGTTGCAGGACATCGTGTTCGACCTGGGCATGGAGCTGTCCGAGGAACGGCTGGGCATCTTTCACGCGCTGATGGACGGCGCCGTGGAGTCCTACCGCCTCATCGACGCGCTGCCGGACGACAAGCCGGCCGTGCGCTACCCACGTACGCCGGGCTACCAGCCGGGGCCGGAGGAGAATGAGCACAACGCCTGGTACGTGAAAAGCGTGGTGAAGGGCGCGGAGTCCGGGCCGCTCGCCGGCAAGACCGTGGCGCTGAAGGACAACGTGTGCCTGGCCGGCGTACCGATGATGAACGGGTCGGCGACGCTGGAAGGCTACGTGCCGGACCAGGACGCGACCATTGTGACGCGGATGCTGGACGCGGGCGCCACCATCCTCGGCAAGGCGCACTGCGAAGCGTTCTGCCTGTCGGGCGGCAGCCATACCGGGGCGCTGGGGCCGGTGCACAACCCGCACAAGCGCGGCTTTTCCGCCGGCGGCTCATCCTCCGGCTCCGCCGCGCTGGTGGCGTCCGGGGAGGTCGATATGGCCATCGGCGGCGACCAGGGCGGGTCGATCCGCATCCCGGCGTCGTTCTGCGGCATCTACGGCATGAAAGGCACCTGGGGCCTGGTGCCCTACACCGGGGTGATGCCGATCGAGGCAACCATCGACCACACGGGGCCGATGACCGCGACGGTGGCCGACAACGCGCTGCTGCTGGAGGTGCTGGCCGGGCCGGACGAGCTTGATCCCCGCCAGATGGGCTGCACCACTGCGCGCTACACGGAGGCGCTGGACCGCGGCGTGCGGGGCCTACGCATCGGCGTGGTCACAGAGGGGTTCGGATGGCCCAATTCCGAGCCGGGGGTCGATGCCAAGGTGCGCGCCGCCGGCGAGCGCCTGGCCGGGCTGGGCGCGGCCGTCGAGGAGGTCAGCGTTCCCATGCACCGCATCGGCAAGGACGTGTGGTCGCCCATCGGCAACGAGGGGCTGCAAGTGCAGATGATGCACGGCAACGGCATGGGCTTCAACTGGAAGGGCCAGTACAACGTGGGCCTGCTGGACGCCCACGCGGCCTGGCGGGAGCGGGCGAACGACCTGTCGGACACGCTGAAGATCAGCATGTTCGTCGGCGAGTACTTCACCAAGACCTACCGCGGGCGCTACTACGCCAAGGCGCAGAACATCGCCCGGCGGCTGCGCGCCGCCTACGACACCGCGCTGGCGCAGTACGACCTGCTGTTGATGCCGACGCTGCCGGTCGTCGCGACGGCGCTGCCGCCTGTTGATAGTGATTTGGGCCTTTACGTGCAGCGGGCGTTCGAGATGATCAACAACACCGCGCCGTTCGACGTGACCGGGCACCCGGCGATGTCCGTGCCGTGCGGCCTCAGCGACGGGCTGCCGGTCGGCGCCATGCTGATCGGCAAGCATTGGGACGAAAGCACGATCTACGCCGCCGCAGCCGCCTTCGAGGGCGCGGGCGACTGGAAGCGGTTCTAAAGCGCGTCCAGGAAGCCCGCGAGGATCTGGTTCACCCGGTCCGCCCGCTCGATGGCCAGGATGTGGGCGGCGCGCGGCAGCACCACGAGTTCCGCGTCGGGGATACGACCGCGGATGTCCTCGCTCATGGCGGGCGGGGTGGCCGGGTCGTCGGCGCCGGCGATGACCAGCGTGGGCGCGCGGATGCCGGCGTTGGACAGGCGCAGGTCCATGGCGCCGATGGCGCCGCAGCACACGGCGTAGCCGCTTGGGTCGATCTGCAGGAAGCGCTCCCGCAACGCTTCCGCCAGCGGCGCGTGCTGATAAGCGGGGGTGAACCATCGGGCCATCACCGCGTCCACGATGGCGCTCATGCCCTGTTCCCGCACCAGCGCCGCCCGCTCCGCCCAGCCCTGCGGCAAGTAGGCGGAGGTTGCCATCAGCACGAGGCCGTGCACCCGATCCGGGCGGGCGGCGGCGAAGGCTTGCGCCGTCATGCCGCCCAGCGACAGCCCGACGGCGTGGGCGCAGGCGATCCCCAGCGCGTCCAGCAGCCCGGCCAGGTCGTCCGCCAGGGTCTCGATCCCGACCGGCTGGTCCACCACAGGCGAGCGGGCATGGCCCCGGGTGTCGTAGCGCAGCACCCGGTAGCGGCCGGAAAGCGCCTGGGCCTGCGCGTCCCACATCTCAATCGTCGTGCCGATGGAGTTGGAGAACGCCACGACCGGCGCACCCTCCGGCCCGGAAAGGTCATAAAAAAGCTGGGTGCCATTGGCGGCGATGAGCGGCATGGGTGCGGCGCTCCCCTCAGACGGCTTGAAGGCCGAGCGCCGCCCGGGCCTCGGCGGGGGTCGCGGGGCGGCGGCCGTGCCGGGCGACGGCGTCGGCGGCCATGCGCACCAGCTCGGCGTTGCTCGCGGCCAGGCG
>CAXTUQ010000026.1:3351-21865 GCA_964247405.1 uncultured Acetobacteraceae bacterium | reverse complement strand
GGGTTGAGGACCGGGACGCCCATGGGCGTGAAGTCGGCGACGTTGCGCGTCGCGACGATCATGCCGTGGACCAGCGCGGTGGAGCCGATAAAGGCGTCGCGCTCAGGCCTTCGGTCCGGAACATGCAGCGCCGCACAACGCTGCGCCACTACGGCATCAACTGGCAGGATGTGATTGCCAAAGGTTGGAAAGACGAACTGGTCCAACCAGTTCCTCAAGATGGCCCCTTGAGCAGCGTCGCGGCGCTCCAAGCGCAGAATGCCGAGTTCCAGCTCTAGAATCGTGATGCACGACAAAAACAATGCGGATGCTGGCAGTCGAACGACCCAAGCGGCCATGTTCCTGTCTGCCCTGCCGCGTTTGACCTTCCGTAGTTCGGAAACGACATTCGTGTCCAAGATGTACATCAGAGAGAAACGGACGTCAGGGAAAGTCCGGCTCGCGGGGAAATGACTCCCCCATCCGCGGCGGATCGAACTCGATCTCGTCTGCGCCTGGCATATACAGCAGGTCGGCGATGCTTGGCTCGTCACCGCTCAATTTACGGTAGTCCTCAATTGTCAGCAGCACATGCGCCGGCACGCCCCGATCAGTAATAAACACTGGTCCTTCTTTGGCCGCCCGCTTCGCTCCGCTAGTGTCCTGGTTGAACTCGCGGCTGGAGATGGTCGTGATCGCCATGATAGTCTCCCAACGATGAGTTGATAGCAACCTAACTACTTTTCCTGCCCCACGCAATCAGCGCCGCGCCCAACCCCGCGGAACAACCCCGTTGACGCGCACCGTGTTGGGACCGACAACTACCCCCACGAACAACGGTGCCCGCAACGAGGCGCCGCCAGAGGAACTCCATGCCGAACCGCCCCATGCTGAGCATCGCGGCCGCCCTCGCCACCCTGGCCCTTGCCGCCGCACGCCCAGCCCAGGCCGACGAGGTCGTGCGGATCGCCTACATCGACCCGCTCAGCGGCTCGCTCGCCGCCACCGGCCAACTGGGCGAGCAGCACTTCCGCTTCGCCATCGACCGGGTGAACGCGAGCGCCGCTGCCGGGCCGGGGCGCAAGCTGGAACTGGTGCCGCTCGACAACGAGGTCAGCCCGGAGAAGTCGCTGACCCTGCTGCGCAAGGCCATCGACGACGGCATCCGCTACGTGACCCAGGGCAACGGCTCCTCCGTCGCTTTCGCGCTCACCGACGCCATCGCCAAGAACAACCGCCGCGCGCCCAGCCAGTCCGTGATGTACCTGAACTACGCCGCCGTTGACCCGGCGCTCACCAACGACAAGTGCAACTGGTGGCACTTCCGCTTCGATGCCGACAGCGACATGAAGATGCGCGCGCTGACCGACTACCTGGTGAGCCAGCCGCAGGTCAAGAAGGTGTACCTGTTCAACCCCGACTATTCCTTTGGCCAGTCGGTAGAAAAGGCGGCGCAGGTCATGCTGGCGAACCGCCGGCCCGACCTGCAGATCGTCGGCGTGGAGCGGGTGCCGCTCGGCAAGGTCAAGGACTTCACCCCCTACGTGCAGAAGATGCAGGCCGCCGGGGCGGACGCGGTGATCACCGGCAACTGGGGCGCCGACATGGGGCTGCTGGCCAAGGCGGCGCAGGACGCCGGCTACAAGGGCATCTTCTACACCTACTACATGGGATCAAGCGACGTGATCGCCGGCGCCGGAACGGGCGGCCAGGGCTACGCGCAGATCAGCGAGTATCACGCGAATCTGGGCATCCCCGAGCTGGAAACCATGGCGGCGGCATTCGAGGCCAAGTACGGCAACCAGTTCTACTACTGGCGCGTGGTGAACGAGATCGACATGCTGGCCGCCGCGATGAAGCAGGCAAACAGTTCCGACCCGGCCAAGGTCGGCCAGGTCCTCTCCACCATGGTGCAGAAGACGCCCTTGGGCGAGGCTGCCATGCGCCCGGACAACCACCAACTGCTGCAGCCCATGTTCGTGTCCGAGCTGGAACCCGGCACCAAGTTCACCTTCCCCGACAACAAGATGGGCTTCAAGACCATCAGCCGCATCG
Organism: uncultured Acetobacteraceae bacterium; assembly: GCA_964247405.1. GTDB lineage: Bacteria > Pseudomonadota > Alphaproteobacteria > Acetobacterales > Acetobacteraceae > CAHJXG01. The sequence goes on along the minus strand of CAXTUQ010000026.1, from coordinate 19,831 downwards.
AGGCGGAAGCGCAGCGTCAGCCGACCACCTGCAAGTTCCAGCCGCCGGCCTGAGCCGTTGGAGCAGCTCGGCCTCATCCTGCTGAACGGCCTGGTCTATGGGCTGCTGCTGTTCATGCTGTCCGTGGGCCTCACCCTGATTTTCGGCATGATGGGCGTGCTGAACCTGGCGCATGCCAGCTTCTACATGCTCGGCGCCTTCCTTGCCTTCACCGTCAGCATCCGGCTCGGCTTCTGGGTGGCGCTGCTGGTCGTCCCCGTGCTGGTGGGCGCGCTCGGCGCCGCCGTGGAACGCTACGGCCTGCGCGCCGTGCACAAGCACGGGCACCTGGCGGAGCTGCTGTTCACCTTCGGCCTCGCCTTCATCATCGGCGAGGTCGTGCCGCTCATCTGGGGCCGCACCCCCGTGCCGTATCGCGTGCCGGCGTCGCTCGACTTCCCGCTGTTCTCCATCGCGGGCAATGCTTACCCGGCCTACCGGCTGTTCATGATGGCGGTCGCCATCGCCATGTTCCTGGCGCTCTATCTGGCGCTGGCCCGCACCCGGCTCGGCCTCGTCGTGCGGGCGGCGCTGACGCATCCGGACATGGTGGGGATGCTCGGCCATGACGTGCCCTGCGTCTTCACCCTCGTGTTCGGCGCCGGCTGCGCACTGGCCGGGCTGGCCGGGGTGATCGCCGGCAACGCCTACACCACGGAACCCGGCATGGCCCGCTCGCTCGGCGCCATCGTGTTCGCGGTCGTGGTGATGGGCGGGCTTGGCTCCATCTGGGGCGCGCTGGTGGCCTCCTTGCTGATCGGCTTCGTGCAGACTGCCAGCATCAGCCTTGACATGCCGCTGGGCACGGCGCTCGCGCATCTCGGCATCCCCGTGCCCGACACGCTGGGCGACCTGTGGCAGATCACGGTGGCCCGCGTCGCCCCGGTGGTGCCCTACCTGCTGCTGGTCCTTGTGCTGGCGCTGCGTCCGCGCGGCCTCATGGGCACGCGGTCCGCCTGATGCTGGCCCCCGCGCAGGCGCTCGCCCGGCCGCCGTCCATCACCGCATTGCGCGCCGTGACGCCCTGGGCGCTCGCGGCCCTTGCGGCGCTCGTCCTGCCCCATGTCGTGCCCGGCGGTTTCGGCTTGTCGCTCTTGTGCCGCATGGGCATCGGCATCGTGTTCGCCCTGTCGTTCAACATGCTGCTCGGCCAGGGCGGGATGCTCGACTTCGGCCATGCGGTGTTCCTGGGGTTCGGCGGCTTCCTCGCGATGTCCGCGATGCGGCTCGCGGACGCCGGCTGGTGGCTGCCGCTGCCCGCCTTGCCGCTGGTGGGCGCCTTGGGCGGCCTCGCTTCCGCGGCCCTCGCCGGCTGGGTGTCCACACGCCGCGCCGGCACCGCCTTCTCCATGATCACCCTCGGCATCGCCGAGCTGGCCGTCGCCATCGTCCTCCTGCTGCCCGGCGTGTTCGGCGGCGAGGAAGGGCTGTCCGGCGACCGTTCCACCGGCCCGACGCTGCTCGGCTACGACTTCGGCACGCAGATCCAGGCGTACTACCTCATCGCCGCCTGGGCCTGGGCGGCGGCGCTGCTGATGTGGCTCTACACCCGCACCCCGCTCGGCCGCCTCGCCAACGCCGTGCGCGACAACCCGGAGCGCGTCGGCTTCCTCGGCTACGACCCGGCCCGCATCCGCCTGCTGGTGTTCTCGCTGAGCGGCCTTTTCGCCGGCATCGCCGGCGGCCTCGCCGCGCTGAACGACGAGATCGTGACGGCGGGCATCATGTCGCCGGAGGCGTCGGCCGGCGTCCTGTTGATGGCCTTCATCGGCGGCGTCGGCACCTTCTGGGGTCCGGTCATCGGCGCGGTGCTGATCACCTTCCTGTCGGTCGCGCTCAGCACCGTGACCGACGCCTCCGTGCTCTACAGCGGGCTGCTGTTCGTGGCGATGGTGGTTTGGGCGCCGGGCGGCATGTCCGGGATCATCCTGGCGCATGCGCCGCTGGTCCGCGCCGGGCTGGCCGGGCGGCTGCTGCCGTCCTACGCCACGATGCTGCCGGGCTTCGTCCTGGCGCTGGCGGGCACGATGGGCCTGGCCGAGCTTGGCTTCCGGCTGCAGGCGGTGCGCAACGGCGCGTCGCCGCGCCCGGTGTTCGGTCTGGCGCTGGACCCGCAAGGTGTGCTGCCTTGGCTGGCAGCGGCCGTGCTGCTGCTGGCCGGCGCCTTCTTGCTGCGACGGGCCGCCCCGGCGGCGCGGGCGGCGTGGCAGGAAGCCAGCGCCTTGGCCCACGCCGCATGACCGCGGCCCTCCAAGTCCCCGCCTTGCAAGTCCCCGCCTTGCAAGTCATCGCGCTGCATAAGGCGTTCGGCCCGACGAAGATCATTCAGGGCGTCGAACTCGCGGTCGCCCCCAACGAGCGCCACGCGGTGATCGGCCCGAACGGCGCGGGCAAATCGACGCTGTTCCACCTGATCTCCGGCCGGCTGTCCGCCGACGCCGGGCAGATCCTGCTGCACGGCCAGGACATCACCGGCCTCGCCCCGCACGCCATCTTCAACCGCGGCCTGGCCCGCAGCTTCCAAGTCACCAGCCTGTTCCCGCGCCTGTCGGTGTTCGAGAACCTGCGCGCCGCCGCCATGCGGACCCACGGCTGCGGCCACGCCTTCTGGCGCCGGCTGGAGGGATTTTCTGCGCTGCGCCGCCGGGCGGAGGAGGTGCTCGCCCTGATCGGCCTGGAGCGCCGCCGCGACACGCTGGCCGGCGCGCTGGCCTACGCCGACCAGCGCGCGCTGGAGATCGGCGTCACGGTCGCCGGCGGCGCCGAGACCATCCTGCTCGACGAACCCACCGCCGGCATGAGCCGCGCCGAGACGGAGCGCGCCGTCACCCTGATCCGACGCGTGTCGGAGGGCCGGACGCTGGTGATGATCGAGCACGACCTCGGCGTCGTGTTCGGCCTGGCCGACACGATCTCCGTGCTGGCGGAGGGCCGGGTGATCGCCTCCGGTCCGCCGGACACTGTGCGCGGCGACCCGGCCGTCCGCACCGCCTATCTGGGCGCCGCGGCGGAGGCGCTGGCATGATGCTGTCCGTCCAGGGATTGCAGGCGTGGTATGGCAAGAGCCAGGTCCTGCACGGCGTCACCATGCAGGTGGCCCGCGGCGAGATCGTGGCGCTGCTGGGCCGCAACGGCGCTGGGCGCAGCACGATGCTGAAGGCGATCATGGGCGGCGTCACGCGCGAAGGGCAGATCCAGTTCGACGGGCGGGAGATCGGACGCCTGCCCCCGCACCAGGTGGCAAGGCTCGGCCTCGGCTACGTGCCGGAGGACCGGGCGATCTTCCCGGACCTGTCCACCGTGCAGAACCTCCAGCTCGGCGAGAAGAAGGGACCCGGCGGCCCGTTCGGCCTCCCGGACGCCTACGCCCTGTTCCCCCGCCTGCGGGAGCGCGCCGACGCCCCGGCCGGCGCCCTGTCCGGCGGCGAGCAGCAGATGCTCGCCATGTGCCGCACCCTGATGGGCTGCCCGGCGCTGCTGATGGTCGATGAACCCACCGAGGGCCTGGCGCCCATGATGGTGCAGACGGTGCGCGAGCTGCTGGTCGCCGTCGCCGCCCGGGGGGTGACAATCCTGCTGGTTGAGCAGAAACTCGACATCGCATTGGCGATCAGCCACCGCCTGTACGTGATGGGGCACGGCGAGATCGTGTTCGAAGGCACGCCGGCGAGCCTCGCCGGCAACGCGCAGGTTCGGCGCGAATGGTTGGAGGTTTGAACATGAGCAGCAACGCAGCGGTGGACGTTCAGCGGCAAAGCGGCGTGGCCGTGGTGACGATGAACAACCCGCCGGTGAACGCGCTCGGCATCGCCCTGCGTACGGGCCTGATGCAGGCCATGGAGCAGTTGCGCGGCGACCCCGGCGTGAAGGCAATCGTGCTGTGCGGCACCGCCCGCGCCTTCAGCGGCGGCGCCGACATCACCGAGTTCGGCCATCCGCCGCAGGACCCCAACCTGCGCCAGGTGATCGCCGCGGTGGAGGACATGCCGGTGCCCGTGGTCGCCGCGATCCAGGGCGTGGCGCTGGGCGGCGGGCTGGAGCTGGCGCTTGGCTGCCACGCGCGGGTGGCCTGGGGCACGGCGCGGCTCGGCCTGCCGGAGGTGAAGCTCGGCCTCTTGCCCGGCGCCGGCGGCACCCAACGCCTGCCGCGCGTCGTCGGCCTGGAAAAGGCGCTGTCGATGATCGTGACCGGCAACCCCATTGGCGCCAAGGAGGCGGCGGAGTGCGGCCTGGTGGACGCCGTGCTGGACGGCGCCTATCCCGACGCGGCGGTGGCCTGGGCGCAGACAGTCACGGAGCGCCGCCGGGTGCGGGACCGCGACGACGCGCTGGCGTCGGCGCGGTCGGACCCCGGCCTGATCGACCGCATCGCCGCCCCCTTGCTCAAGGCGTCCGGCGCCGCTGCCCCGCGCGCCTGCGTTGAGGCCGTGCGCGCGGCCGTCACCATGCCGTTCGAGGAGGGCCTAGCCAACGAGCGCCGCCTGTTCGAGCAACTGGTCACGGGCGACGAAAGCCGTGCCCAGCGCCACGCCTTCTTCGCCGAGCGGGAAGCTCAGAAGGCCGTACTGCCGCCGGGCATCCAGCCCCGCCCTGTGGCCCGCGCCGCCGTGGTCGGCGCCGGCACCATGGGCGGCGGCATCGCCATGTGCTTCGCCAACGCCGGCATCCCCGTCACCGTGATCGAGACGGAGCAGGCGGCGCTCGACCGCGGCCTGGCCCGCATCACCGAGCTGTACGGCATCTCCGCCAAGCGCGGCAGCATCACCCCGGCCCAGGCCGAGGAGCGCCGCGGCCGCATCCAGGGGCAGCTCGGCCTGGACGGCGCCAAGGACGCGGACATCGTCGTGGAGGCGGTGTTCGAGGACATGGGCGTGAAGAAGCAGGTGTTCGCCGAACTCGACCGCCTCGCCAAGCCCGGCGCGGTGCTCGCCACCAACACCAGCTACCTCGACATCGACGAGATCGCAGGCAGCACTTCCCGCCCCGGCGACGTGCTCGGCATGCACTTCTTCAGCCCGGCCAACGTGATGAAGCTGCTGGAGGTCGTGCGCGGCCGGCAGACCAGCCCGGAGGTGATCGCCACCGCCGCCGAGATCGGCAAGAAGCTGTCCAAGGTCGGCGTCGTCGTCGGCAACTGCTTCGGCTTCGTCGGCAACCGCATGTTGTCCCGGCGCAGCGACGCCGCCGAACGCCTGCTGCTGGACGGCGCCAGCCCCGCCGAGGTGGACGCGGCCCTGACCGCCTTCGGCTTCCGCATGGGGCCGTTCGCCATGGCGGACCTCGCAGGCCTCGACATCGGCATGCGGATCAGGAAGGCGTTCGGCAAGCGCGCCCCGGTGTCCGACGCGCTGTGCGACGCCGGGCGCTACGGGCAGAAGACCGGCAAGGGCTTCTACATCTACGAGGGCCGCAACGCCACGCCCGACCCGGAGGTGGATCGCATCATCGCGGCCGAATCCGAGAAGCTCGGCATCACCCGCCGCCCCATCGGCGCGCAGGAGATCACCGAGCGGCTGATCTACCCCATGATCAACGAGGGCGCCCGCATCCTGGAGGAAGGCATCGCCGCCCGGCCCGGCGACATCGACGCGATCTGGCTGCATGGCTACAACTGGCCCGCCTGGCGCGGCGGCCCGATGTTCTACGCCGACCTCGTGGGCCTGCCCCGCATCCGCGACCGCTTGCAGGACTTCTTCGCCGCCACCGGCGACGAGCTGCTGCGCCCGGCGCCGCTCCTGGTGAAGCTCGCCGACGCCGGGCAGGGCTTCGGGGGCGAGAAGGCCAAGGCGGCATGACGGGCGTGAAGCCGGGGCGCCCGCACCCCTGGGAAGCGAGCTACCCGGCGGGCGTGCGCTGGGACGCACCGATCCCGACCGGCACGATCCCGGCGCTGCTCGACCGCATCGTGCGGGACTACGCCGACCGCCCGGCGCTGGAGTTCCGGGGAAGCCGCATGACCTACGCCGAGCTGGGCCAGCGTGCGGACCGGCTGGCGCGCGGCCTGATGGCGCTTGGCATCCTGCCGGGCGACGCGGTGGCGCTGTTGCTCGGCAACAGCCCCGCCCATCCCATCGCCTTCTTCGCCGTGCTGCGCGCCGGCGCCCGGGTGGTGCATCTCAGCCCGCTCGACCCCGTGCGGGCGATGGAGCGCAAGCTGCAGGACAGCGGCGCGCGCGTCCTGATCGCCAGCAACCTGCCGTCGCTGCTGCCCCAGGCGCGCGCCGTCCGGCAGTCCGGCGCCGTGGGCATGCTGATCGTGGCGGAGGACGCGGATTGGGGACCCGGCAGCGTCGATGCCCCCGTGCCGCCCGGCGCCCGCACGCTGCGCGACCTCGACGGTCCCGATGCGGAGTGGCCAGCCGTCGAGCCGGCGGACGTGGCGGTGCTGCAGTACACCGGGGGCACCACCGGCGTGCCGCGGGCGGCGATGCTGACCCACGCCAACCTCATCGCCGCCGTCGCGATCTACGACGCCTGGACCGGCGACAGCGAGCGGGCTTACTCGCCCGGGGACAAGGTGCTCGTCGTGCTGCCGCTGTTCCACATCTACGCGTTGACCGCGGTGATGCTGCGCGCGCTGTGGAGCGGGGTGGCGCTGATGCTGCGCGCCCGCTTCGACGTGAACCAAACGCTGGACGACATCGAAATTGGGCGCTGCACCCACTTCTACGGCGTGCCCACCATGTGGATCGCCATGGCGAACCACCCTGAGATCACGTCGCGCGACCTGTCGAGCCTGAAAGTCACCAGCTCCGGCGGCGCGGCCCTGCCGCACGAGGTGGGGGTGCGGATGGAGGGGATCACCGGGCTGCGCCTCGGCGGCGGCTGGGGCATGACGGAAACCTCGCCCGCCGGCACCAACCTGCCGCTCGACCGCGCGCCGGGGCCGGGCGACATCGGCCTGCCGCTGCCCGGCATCGAGATGGACGTGGTGGCGCTCAACGACCCCCGCCGCGTGCTGCCGCCGGGCGAGGTCGGCGAGGTCCGCATCCGCGGACCGAACGTGACGCCCGGCTATTGGCGCCGTCCGGAGGAAACCGCGGAGGCCTTCGTGGACGGCTGGTTCCTGACCGGCGACATCGGGCACATGGCGCCGGACGGCATGTTCACCCTGGTGGACCGCAAGAAGGACATGATCATCTCCGGCGGCTTCAACGTGTATCCCCGCGCCATCGAGGACGCGATCCACGAGCACCCCAGCGTGCGGGAGGCCGCGGTGATCGGCGTGCCGGACCCGTACCGCGGCCAGGCGGCCAAGGCCTACGTCGTCCTGCGCGACGGGGCCGCGCCGCTGACGCTTGAGGCGCTGCGCGATTTCCTGTCCGACAAGCTGGGCCGGCACGAGCTGCCGGCCGCCCTCGAACTCCGCGACACCCTGCCGCATACGCCGGTGGGCAAGCTGGCGAAGCGCGAGCTGATCGCCGAAATGAAGCAAGGACACTGAACCATGGTTGAAGCCGTCATCGTCTCCACCGCGCGCACCCCCATCGGCCGGGCGGTGCGCGGCGCGTTCAACATGACCCACGGCGCGGAGATGGGCGGCCACGCCATCCAGAACGCGGTGGAGCGCGCCGGGCTGGAGGGCGCCGAGGTCGAGGAGGTCGTGCTCGGCTGCGCCAACCCGGAGGGCGCCACGGGCGGCAACATCGCGCGCCAGGCGGCGCTGCGCGCCGGGCTGGCCCCCAGCACGGCGGCGATGACGGTGAACCGCTTCTGCTCGTCGGGCCTGCAGGCCATCGCCATCGCCGCTAACCGCGTGGTATGCGACGGCGTGCCGGTCGCGGTGGCGGGAGGCCTGGAGAACATCAGCCTGGTGCAGACCACGCTGAACCGGCACATGTACAAGGACGCCTGGCTGGAGGACCACGTGCCGGCGGTGTACATGCCGATGATCGAGACGGCGGACATCGTGGCCAGCCGATACGGCATCAGCCGGGAAGCGCAGGACGAGTATGCGCTGGAAAGCCAGCGCCGCACCGCCGCCGGACAGCAGGCCGGGCGCTTCGCTGAGGAGATCGTGCCGCTGCCGAGCGTCATGGCCGTGACCGACAAGGTGACGGGCGAGGTCAGGCACGAGCAGGTCAACCTGCGCCAGGACGAGGGCAACCGCCCGGACACCACCTTGGAGGGCCTGGCGAAGCTCAAGCCGGTGCGCGGCGAGGGCCAGTTCATCACCGCGGGCAACGCGAGCCAGCTCTCGGACGGCGCCAGCGCCTGCGTCGTCATGTCCGACAAGGAGGCGGCGCGGCGCGGCCTCGAACCTATGGGCGTGTTCCGCGGCCTGGCCGTCGCCGGCTGCGACCCCGACGAGATGGGCATCGGCCCGGTGTTCGCGGTGCCGCGCCTCTTGGAGCGCCATGGCCTCACGATCGACGACATCGACCTGTGGGAGCTGAACGAGGCCTTCGCCAGCCAGGTGCTGTATTGCCGCGACAAGCTCGGCATTCCCGCCGACCGGCTGAACGTCGATGGTGGCTCCATCTCTATCGGCCACCCCTACGGCATGAGCGGCGCCCGGATGACCGGGCACGCGCTGATCGAGGGCAAGCGCCGGGGTGCCAAGCGCGTGGTCGTCACCATGTGCATCGGCGGCGGCCAGGGCGCCGCCGGGTTGTTCGATCTGCGATAAGGGAGCGATTGCCATGGACCTGAGCTTCACCGCCGAGGAGCGCGCGTTCCGGGAGCAGATGCGCGAGTTCTTCACCACGCAGATCCCTGCGGAGATCCGCGACCAGGTGCAGCGCGGCGAGCACGTGTCCCGCGACCAGCAGGTCGCGGCGCAGCGCATCATGAACGCCCACGGCCTCGCGGTGCCGCACTGGCCAGCGGAGTGGGGCGGGCAGGATTGGACGCCGGTGCAGCTCTACATCTACCAGGACGAGATGCAGCAGAACTGCGTGCCGGCGCCGCTCGGCTTCAACACCAACATGGTCGGCCCGGTGATCGCGCAGTTCGGGTCGGAGGCGCAGAAGAAGCAGTTCCTGCCGGCGACCGCCAACCTCGACATTTGGTGGTGCCAGGGCTTCTCCGAACCCGGCGCCGGGTCGGACCTGGCGAGCCTGCGCACCACCGCGGTGCGGGACGGCGACCATTACGTGGTGAACGGGCAGAAGACCTGGACGACGCTGGCACAGCACGCCGACTGGTTCTTCTGCCTGGCCCGTACGGACCCAGGGGCCAAGAAGAAGCAGGAGGGCATCAGCTTCCTCTTGATCGACATGAAGACGCCAGGCATCACGGTCCGCCCGATCCAGACCATTGACGGCGGCGTGGAGGTCAACGAGGTCTGGCTCGACGACGTGCGCGTGCCGGTGGAGAACCTGGTCGGCCAGGAGAACAAGGGCTGGGACTACGCCAAGTTCCTGCTTGGCAACGAGCGCACCGGCATCGCCCGCGTCGGCGTCAGCAAGGCGCGCATCCGCCGCATCAAGCAGCTTGCCGCACTCGAACACGTCGGCGACCGCGCGATGATCGAGGAGCCGCATTTCCGCGAAAAGCTGGCCGCGGTCGAGGTGGAGCTGAAGGCGCTGGAGATGACCCAGCTCCGCGTCGTCGCCGACGAGCGCAAGCGGGACCGGGCGCTTCCGAACCCAGCTAGCTCGATCCTCAAGATCAAAGGCTCCGAGCTGCAGCAGGCGACGACGGAGCTGCTGATGGACGTGGTCGGCCCCTACATCCTGCCGTACGACGACCACGAGCACGGCAGCAACGAGCCGCCGGTCGGCCCCGAGTACGCGGCGGAGGCGGCGCCGACCTACTTCAACTGGCGCAAGATCTCGATCTACGGCGGGTCGAACGAGATCCAGCGGAATATCGTTGCAAAGGCGATCCTGGGGTTCTAACCGGAACCGTTGCGGGCATCGCGAGTTGGAAGGCGATGCTCGCACTCAAGGAGGTTTCGATGCACACCCAGTTTAGCCGGTCTTCTGCCCGCGCCTTGTTGGTCGCACTGACGCTCGCCGCCATGGCGCCCATGCTGAGCGCCTGCAACACTACGGCCGGCGCCGGGCAAGACCTGGGCGCGGCCGGCCGCGCCGTGACCAACAGCGCGGACAAGGTGAAGAACGGCCTTTAAGCCTTCGCAGCGTTTGGGGTTAGCGGGGCGGCGCGTTTCGGCTACGCTGACCCCAACGCGAACCGGGGGGATGGCATGGACTTCGATCTCAGCGACGAGCAGCGGCTGCTGAAAGACAGCGTGGACCGCATGGTCGCGGACCGCTACGGCTTCGAGGCGCGAAAAGGCTACCCCGCGGCGCCGGAGGGCTGGAGCCGGGAGATCTGGGCGCAGTTCGCCGACCTCGGCCTGCTGGGCCTGCCGTTCACCGAGGCGCAGGGCGGCTTCGGCGGCGGGTTGGTCGATACCGCCATGGTGATGGAAGCGTTCGGCCGCGCCCTGGTGGTGGAACCCTACTTCGCCACCGTCGTCGCCTGCGGCGCGCTGCTCCGCCACGCCGCATCGGACGCGCAGATGCAGGCATTGGTGCCCGGCATCACCACGGGAGAACGGGTGCTGGCCTACGCCCAGGTCGAGCGGCAGTCCCGCCACAGCCTGAACGACGTGAAAACCCGGGCGGAGCGTGACGGCGACGGCTGGCGCCTCACCGGGGAGAAAAGCCTGGTGCTGCACGGTGACAGCGCCGACACCCTGCTCGTCACCGCCCGCACTGCTGGCGAGCACCGGGAGCGTCATGGCATCGGCCTGTTCCTGGTCCATGCCGACGCGCTTGGCGTTTCGCGCCGCGGCTACCCGACCCAGGACGGCATGCGCGCCGCCGAGATCACTCTGGCCAACGCGCCCGCGGAGGCGCTGGGCGACCCAGCCGAGGCGCTTCCGGCCCTGGAGCAGGCGAACGACGAGATGCTGGCCGCCCTGTGCGCCGAGGCTGTCGGCGTGATGGCCGCGATGCACGCCATGACGGTCGATTACCTGAAGACCCGCAAGCAGTTCGGCCGCGCTATCGGCGAGAACCAGGCCTTGCAGCACCGCGCCGTGGACATGTACGTGTCGTTGGAGCAGGCGCGCAGCATGGCGTTGTACGCTGCCATGATGGCATCGGACCCGGACCCCTCCGAGCGGCAGCGCGCCATGCACGCCGCCAAGGTGCAGGTCGGCCGCAGCGGGCGCCACATCGGCCAGGAATCCATCCAGATGCACGGCGGCATCGGCGTCACCATGGAGTACGCCGTGGGCCACCACTTCAAGCGCATGACCATGATCGAGCGCGGCTTCGGCGACACCGACAGCCACCTGGCGGCGCTGGCCCGGCTGGGCGGCCTCATCGCCGCTTGATCCGGTGGTGTCCCGCCCGCCGATGCTGTAAGCAGCCGCCCGGCATCTTGGGACTGCAGCGAATCGAATGATAGGTAAAGCTGTCGCCGTCCTGGCGCTCGTGTCGGCCGCCGCTCCGGCCCGGGCGGAGCCTGACACGCCGTACGCCGCCTGCGAGGCCGCCATCGCCGCCGCGCAGAAAGCGCCGCGCATCCCGGACAAGCTGATGCCGGCGATCTCCCACGTGGAAAGCGGCCGTCTGGACCCCCTCACCAAGCAGGTGCGCGCCTGGCCCTGGACCATCAACGTGGAGGGCGCCGGCTTCTTCTTCGACAGCAAGGAGCAGGCCATCGACGCTGTACGGACCTTGCAGGCCCGCGGCGTCCGATCCATCGACGTGGGCTGCATGCAGGTCAACCTCATGCACCACCCCAACGCCTTCGCCAGCCTGGACGACGCGTTCGACCCGGCAGCCAACGCCCGCTACGCTGCCCGCTTCCTGTCGGCGCTGTTCCGGCAGACCGGCGACTGGAGCCTGGCGACCGCGAACTACCATTCCGCCAACGCCGACCGCGGGGAGGACTACCAGCGCCGGGTGTTCGGCCGGGTGGTGACGCCGATGGGGCCGAAGGGCACGATCACGCCGACCGGCCCCTACGGCGCCTGGCCGCCGCCCGGCAGCGCCTATGCCGCGCTGCCGCCGGTCGAGTTCTCCTTCGGCGCCTTCGCCCCGGCGCCGGGCCGCGTCCTGGTGCAGCTTCCGCCGCTGCGGCGCTAATCCGCCGCCGACGCCAGCTTGAAATTGCGGAACTGCTGGCGTAGCGCCAGCTTGTTCAGCTTGCCCGTCGCGGTGTGCGGAAGCTGCTCGACAATGACCACTTCGTCCGGCGTCCACCATTTGGCGACCTTCCCGGCGTAGGAGGCGAGCAGCGCCGCCGGGTCAACCGTGCGCCCGGGCTTGGGCACCACGATCAGCAGCGGGCGCTCGTCCCATTTCGGGTGGCGCGCGCCGACGATGGCGGCCTCCGCCACGTCGGGGTGATCGACGGCGATGTTCTCAAGCTGGATGGAGCTGATCCACTCGCCGCCGGACTTCACGATGTCCTTGGTGCGGTCGGTGATCTCCATCATGCCGTGCGGGTCGATGGTGGCGACGTCGCCCGTGGCGAACCAGCCCTCCGCATCGGTCGCGTCCTCGCCGGCGTTGAAGTAGCGCCGCACCACCCAGGGGCCGCGCACCATCAGGTTGCCGTAGGTCGCGCCGTCCCAGGGCAGCTCCGTCCCGGTGTCGTCCACGATCTTCATGTCGAGGCCCGGCACGGCGCGGCCTTGCTTGTATTGCAGGGTTTTGACCTCGTCCGGCGCCAAGGCCTCAAAGCCGGGCTTCGGGCTGTAGTAGGTGCCGAGCGGGCTGGTTTCCGTCATGCCCCAAGCGTGGTCCACTTGCACCCCATACTCCTGGGCGAAGGTGTCGATCAGCATGGGCGGGCAGGCCGAGCCGCCGCATACCAGCCGCCGCAGCGTGTCGAGCCTGCCCCCGGTCGCGCGCAGGTGCTGCAGCAGGCCCATCCATACCGTCGGCACCCCTGCCGACATGGTGACGCGCTCGTTGTTCATCAGCGACTGCATGCTGGCGCCGTCGAGGTGGCGTCCGGGCATGACCAGGCTCGCTCCCACCATCGGCGCGGCATAGGGGATGCCCCAAGCGTTGACGTGGAACATCGGCACCACCGGCAGCACGCGGTCGGTGCTGCGCAGGCCGAACACATCCGGGAGGTTGACCGCGTAGGCGTGGATCAGGGTGCTGCGATGGCTATACAGCACGCCCTTGGGCCGCCCCGTGGTGCCGGAGGTGTAGCACAGCGCGCTCGCCTGCGCCTCGTCGAGCCGCGGCCAGGCGAAGTCGTCGTCGGCGTCGGCCAGCAACGTCTCGTAGCACAGGAGCTGCTGGCCCGGCGCCAGCGCCGCCTCCGGCATCTCCGCCGGGTCTGCCAGCATGACAAAGGCGCGCACCCCGGGGACAAGGGGTGCGATGGCGGCGAGCAGCGGGGCGAAGCTGGTGTCGGCGAACACGAGGCCGCTGCCGGCATCGTTCAGGATGAAGGCGATGTCGTCGGGCGCAAGCCGCGGGTTCACCGTGTGGACGACCGATCCCATGCCGGACACCGCGTAGTACAGCTCCAGGTGACGGAACCCGTTCCAGGCGAGCGTCGCCACCCGGTCCGCCGGCTGCACGCCGAGCCGCAGCAGCGCGCGGGCCAGGGTGCGGGCACGCCGTTCGACCCCGGCGTAGGTGGTGCGGTGGATCGCGCCCTCGGTGGTGCGGGACACGACCTCCGCCTCCGGGTGGTGGCGGGCGGCGTGGGTGATGATGGAGGAGATCAGCAGCGGCTGCGATTGCATCAATCCGAGCATGGGCATTTCCTGGCTGAAGAAACCGTCTGGTGCGGCGATGCCCTAAGATGGCCGGGTCGGGCCGCGGTGTCACGAAGCCGTTGCGGCAGAGCGCGGACTTGGCCTTGCCCCAGCGCAGGGGCGCCGCACCTGATGGCGTCAACCCCTTCTGATGAACATGGGCAATTCGAGTGTTGATCCGAAACGATTCGCCAGGGTAGACCCGAAGGGAAGCCAGGGACAGGGTGATGCCGGAGCACAAGTTTTCGCTCGTTGCCTGCGCCCGATGGGAAGAGAACGACATCTTGGAATGGCTGGATTACCACCATGCCATCGGCATCGATCACGTTTACCTTTATTCGAACGACGACGACGCGTCCACGCTCAGGGACGCCATCGGCCCGCACCTGGAGGGTCCCCGGCCGTTCGTCACATACTGCCACTGGCACCCGAGCAACGGCGTTCAGGCGCATATGTATTTTGATTTCTTGTCAAATCATCGGTCTGAAACGGAATGGTTCTGCTTCCTCGACATTGACGAGTTCCTGGTCATCAAGGGGCACAACGACTTGCCCCGCTTCATGGCGCCATTGGAGCTGCACTTCGACGCGGTCTATTTCAATTGGGTGCTCTATGGAGCAAGCGGCCGCCTGACGCGCGAGCCGGGCAGCGTGCTATCGGGCCTGACCCGTCGGAACCGCCGAGTGAATTGCCACACCAAGAACTTCGTCCGGGCGCGCTTCGCCGATCCGGCGACGATCCGGCCCAAATTCGACCAAGGCGCCCGCGCGTTCTGGCATTTCTGGGACGACTACCATCTCGATGGCCTCCGCGTCTGTGACGTGTTCGGCGTGCCTCTTCTTCATTACACGGACCAATGGCCGGATCGGGCGCGTGCGCTCATCAACCGCCCGGGCTTTCAGGAACACGCGCTGGCGACGGCGTATGTGGCGCATTTCCAGATCAAGTCCGAAGCGGACTTCAGGCGCCGGGCAGACCGTGGCGGGAACGTCAGCCAGCAGGTTTGGCTGAAAACCTTCAAGGAAGGGGGGCACCGGGCGCTGCTGGCCGAGAACGACGCGGTTTCAGACACCTACCTTCGGGATTTCTGGGAAGCCCGGCAGCCGCGGCGGGCCTGAGCATGGCCGTCCCCAAGCAGCGCGGACCCGTGAGTTGAAGCCAGCCTCGGCGTAGCCTACCGTGCGGGCAGGCCACAGAAAGGCGCAGCATGTCCGGCTTTGCCAGCACCACGGATCTCGCCGACAAAACGGTCAGCTTCAACGAGCTGGCCCCGGGCCTGTATGGCTACACGGCGGAGGGCGACCCGAACAGCGGCGTGGTGGTCGGCGACGACAGCGTGCTGGTGGTGGACGCCCAGGCGACGCCGCTGATGGCCGCCGACGTGCTTGCCCGCATCCGCGGCGTGACCGACAAGCCGGTCCGCCACGTCGTCCTGTCCCACTACCACGCCGTGCGGGTGCTGGGCGCCAGCGCCTACAAAGGGGCGGAGATCATCGCCTCCGACGTGTGCCGGGACATGATCGCGGAGCGCGGCCAGCAGGACGCCGACAGCGAGATCGGCCGTTTCCCCCGGCTGTTCCGCGGGCGGGACAGCATCCCCGGCCTGACCTGGCCGACGCTCACCTTTCACAAGCGCATGACGTTGTTTCTGGGCAAGCGCGAGGTGCAGGTCATCCACATCGGGCGCAGCCACACCGCCGGCGACACGGTGGTCTGGCTGCCGAAGGAGCGGGTGCTGTTCAGCGGCGATGTCGTGGAGTTCGGCGCCACCCCCTATTGCGGCGACGCGCATTTCGCCGACTGGCCCGGCACCCTCGCCGCCGTGGAGGCGCTGGGGGCGGAGGCGCTGGTGCCCGGGCGCGGCCGGGCCTTGATGAACGCGGCCGAGTGCCGGGAGGCCGTCGAGGGCACCCGCGCTTTCACGTCCGACCTGTTCGCCGTCGTGCAGCGCGCTTCCGCCGGGGGCGCCGAGCTGAAGGCTGTGTACGACCAGGCGATGGCGGAGATGCGGCCCAAGTACGGGCATTGGGTCATCTTCGAGCACTGCATGCCGTTCAACGTCACCCGCGCGCATGACGAGGCCCGCGGCCTCGACCACCCGCGCATCTGGACCGCCGAGCGCGACGTGGAGATGTGGCGGGCGCTGGAGCAAGGCGCCGCCGCCCCGCCGGCGGACGACGCGCTCGGAAAGCCCTGATGCCCTACGCCGCCCCACGCTACGCCGCGGCGCCGGCCCCTTCGGGCACGGCGCACCACCCGGCGGTGGTGGTGGGCGGCGGGCTGGTCGGGCTGACCTTGGCGCTGGACCTGGCGCAGCGCGGCGTGCCTGTGGTGGTGCTGGACGACGACGACACCGTCAGCACCGGGTCGCGGGCGATCTGCTTCGCCAAGCGCACGCTGGAAATCTTCGGCCGGCTGGGCCTGGGGCGGCGCATGTTGGAGAAGGGCATCACCTGGAACGTCGGCCGGGTGTTCCTCCGAGACCGCGAGGTGTTCGACTTCGACCTGCTGCCGGAGGACGGGCACGAATACCCGGCCTTCATCAACCTTCAGCAGTATTACGCGGAGCAATGGCTGGTCGAGGCGTGCCAGGCGACCGGCCTTGTGGAGCTGCGCTGGCGGCACGCCGTCACGGGGGTGGACCGCCGGGCGGATGGCGCAACTGTCACGGCCGGTGCGCCGGGCGGGTCCTACACCCTGACCACGGACTGGCTGGTCGCCGCGGACCGGGCGCGCCGCGTCGTGCGGCGGGGCCTC
>CAXTUQ010000026.1:0-3341 GCA_964247405.1 uncultured Acetobacteraceae bacterium | reverse complement strand
CTTTGTGGGCAAGAGCTTCCAGGACCGCTTCCTGATCGCCGACGTGGTGATGCGCGCCCCGTTCCCGACCGAGCGCTGGTTCTGGTTCGACCCGCCGTTCCACCGCCACCAATCCGCCCTGCTGCACAAGCAGCCGGACGACGTATGGCGCATCGACCTGCAGCTCGGCCCGGACGCCGACCCGGAGGCGGAGCGCCGGCCGGAGCGCGTCATCCCCCGGGTGCAGGCCATGCTGGGGCCGGACGTGCCGTTCGAGCTGGAATGGGTCAGCGTGTACAGCTTCCGCTGCCGCCGGCTGGAGCGGTTCGTGCACAACCGCGTGGTGTTCGTGGGCGACAGCGCCCACCAGGTCAGCCCGTTCGGCGCCCGCGGCGGCAACGGCGGGGTGCAGGACGCGGACAACCTGGGATGGAAGCTCGCCGCGGCCATCGCGGGCACGGCCGGCCCGGCGCTGATTGGCAGCTACGACGCCGAGCGCATCGCCGCGGCGGACGAGAACATCGGGCACAGCACCCGCGCCACCGACTTCATCACGCCCAAGACCGACGCCGCCCGCGCCTACCGCGACGCGGCGCTGATGCTCGCGGCCCGGCACCCGTTCGCGCGGCCCCTGGTCAACTCGGGCCGCCTGTCGCGTCCCGCACGGCTGCTGGACAGCCCGCTGAACGCGGGGGACAGCGACGAATGGCCGGGCTGCCTGCCGCCGGGCACCCCGGCCGTGGATGCGCCGATGGCCGTGGCGGGCCGTCCGGATTGGCTGCTGCGCCACCTGGCCGGGCCGGGCTTCACGCTGCTGGTGTTCGGCGGCCTGGCGACGCCGGACGTTCCCGGCGTGAAGACAGTCCGCATCGCGCCGAACGCGCTGCATGACGTGCGGGGCCTCGCAGCCCGGCGCTACGGCGCGTCGCCGGGCGCCTGCGTGCTGCTGCGCCCGGATGGGCACGTCGCGGCGCTGTTCCACCGCTTCGACCGGGAGCGTGTGACGGCCGCCATGCGCTGCGCCTTGGGGCACGCCGCCCCGGCCGCGCTGGGACGGGTCGCCTGATGCCGCTTGAGCTGGCCCCCCGGCTCGCCGACCCCGATGGCGTGTTCGCGGCGCTGGTGGCGGCGCATGACGGGCTGGACCCGGCCGCGTCCCGCCGCCTGGACGCGGCCTTGATTCTGCTGCTGGCCAACCACATCGGCGATGACGGCGTGGTGCTGCACGCCATCGAGGTCGCCCAATCCGCGGAGGCAGGATCGTGAACGTGATGCGGACCATGGAGGCGGGCCTCGCGCCTGCCTACCAGACCGGCTTCGGCAACGGCTTCGAGACGGAGGCGCTGCCCGGCGCGCTGCCGGTCGGGCGCAACTCGCCGCAGCGCTGCCCCTATGGCCTGTATGCCGAGCAGCTCAGCGGCAGCCCGTTCACAGCACCCCGCGCCAGCAACGAGCGCTCATGGCTCTATCGCATCCGCCCCACAGTCCGGCATTGGGGCCGGTTCCGCCCGGCCGACGCCGGGCTGTGGCGCACCGCGCCCTGCACGGAGGCGACCGTGCCGCCCGCCCCCATGCGCTGGGACCCGCTGCCGCTGCCGGAGCAGCCGGCCTCGTTCATCGAGGGCATCCGCACGATCACCACCGCCGGGGACGCGGACGCCCACGCCGGCATGGGCGCCCACGTCTACGCCGCGACCCGCTCGATGGTGGACGAGTACTTCTACGACGCCGACGGCGAGCTGCTGATCGTGCCGGAGCACGGCCGGCTGCGCCTGTGCACCGAGTTCGGCGTGATCGCCCTGGAACCCGGCGAAATCGCTGTCATCCCGCGCGGCGTGAAGTTCCGGGCGGAGCTGCCCGGCGGCCCGTCCCGCGGCTACGTCTGCGAGAACTACGGCGGCGCCTTCACCCTGCCGGAGCGCGGCCCCATCGGCGCCAACTGCCTGGCCAACCCGCGCGACTTCATGACCCCCGTGGCGGCCTACGAGGACCACGAGGCGCCGTCCCGCTTGTTCATCAAGCAGGGCGGCGCGCTGTGGGTGGCCGACATCGGCCAAAGCCCGCTCGACGTGGTGGCATGGCACGGCAACTACGCGCCGTACAAGTATGACCTCCGCCGCTTTTCCCCCGTGGGTCCGCTGCTGTTCGACCACGCCGATCCCAGCATCTTCACCGTGCTGACCGCGCCCTCTGAGACGCCCGGCACCGCCAACGTCGATTTCGTCTGCTTCCCCGACCGCTGGCTGGTCGCCGAAGACACCTTCCGCCCGCCCTGGTACCACATGAACTGCATGAGCGAGTTCATGGGCCTGATCTACGGCCAGTACGACGCGAAACCTCCCGTTCCTGGCAAACCAAGTTTCGTGCCCGGCGGGTGCAGCCTGCACAACGCCATGCTGCCGCACGGCCCCGACGCGGACGCCTTCGCGCGGGCCAGCGCCGCGGACCTGGCCCCGCACAAGCTTGCCGGCACCATGGCCTTCATGTTCGAAAGCCGGCACCGCCAGCGCGTGACCGCCTTTGCCGCCGAAGCGCCGCAGTTGCAGCGGGACTACGCGGACTGCTGGGCCGGGCTGCAGAAGCGTTTTGATCCGAGCAACCCGAACGCAGGGACGCCCCAGCATGGCGATTGACCACACCCACGACCCGTCGCTGCAAAGCTGGGTGACGAGCGCCAACGGGCACCCGGATTTCCCGATCCAGAACCTGCCGCTCGGCGTGTTCGGGCCGCTGGCCGGCGCGCCGCGCGGCGGCATCGCCATCGGCGACATGATCCTGGACCTGCGAGCGGTGCACGAGGAAGGGCTGCTGGACGAGGAAGCCCAGGCCGCCGCCCATGCCTGCATCGGCCCGTCGCTCAACCTGTTCCTGGCGCTCGGCGCCGGCCCGCGCCGGGCGCTGCGCGACGCAGTCAGCGCCCTGCTGCAGGACGGCTCGGACGAGCGCCCGCATCTGCTGCACCGGGCGGAGGACTGCATCCTGTACCTGCCGGCGCATGTCGGCGACTACACGGACTTCTTCGCCGGCATCCACCATGCGGAGGCGACCGGCAAGCTGTTCCGCCCGGACGCGCCGCTCACCCCGAACTACAAATGGGTGCCGATCGGCTACCACGGCCGGGCTAGCAGCCTGCGGCCGAGCGGCGCCGAGGTCCGCCGCCCCAACGGCCAGCGCAAGCCCGCCTCGGACACCGTGCCGAGCTTCGGGCCGAGCCGCAACCTTGACTACGAGCTGGAACTCGGCCTCTGGGTCGGCCCCGGCAACGCGCTCGGCACGTCCATCCCCATCAACGAGGCGGCGGAGCACATCGCCGGGTTCTGCCTGCTGAACGATTGGTCGGCGCGGGACATCCAGGGATGGGA
>CAXTUQ010000025.1:0-21880 GCA_964247405.1 uncultured Acetobacteraceae bacterium | reverse complement strand
GGGCCGCACGGCGCCGGGGCCGCGATGAAGCTCGCGGTCAACCTGCCGCTGCTGGTGTTCTGGCAGGCGTTTGGCGAGGCCGGCGCGCTGGTGCGTCATCTCGGGCTCGACCCGGCCTGGTTCGTGGACTTCATGGCGGACACCTCCGGCGCTCCCGCGGTGATGAAGGTCCGCGGCCCGGCCATCGCGGCGGCGCTGGCCGGGCAGGACCCTGGGCCGGCCACGTTCGACATCGACTCCATCCGCAAGGACCTGCGCACGATGGTCGAGGAAGGCCGGTCGCGCGGCGTGGACCTGCCGGTCGCGGCCGAGGCGCTGGCGTGCTTCGAGGAGGCAAGCGGCGCCGGGCTGGGCAAGCGCGACTGCAGCCTGCTGCCGGCGTTCTGGGTCGCGAAGGCTGGGGCCGCAAAAGCCGGGGCCGCGAAAGCGAAGTAGCGGCCATCACCGCGCCTGATGCCCCCGCGCGCAATCGGTCATGCGCGGGTGCGCCGGGTCAGGCCTACCATGCGGCAACATCAAGGGGATCGCCATGCAGCTCGGCTTCTTCACCATGCCCATCCACCCGCTGGACAAGGATTGGCGCCAGTCGCTGCGGGAGGACCGCGAAACCTTCATCCTGGCCGATGAGCTGGGCTTCAGCGAGGCCTATGTCGGCGAGCACACCACCGACAAGGCGGAGAACATCACCTCCTGCGTGCTGTTCCTGGCCAGCCTGGTCGGGCAAACGAAGCAGATCCGCCTCGGCACCGGCACGGTGAACCTGCCGAACACCCACCCGGCGCGCGTGGCCGGGGAGATCGCGATGCTGGACCACATGCTGGACGGGCGGCTGAACTTCGGCATCAGCCCCGGCGGCCTGCCGTCCGATGCGGAAGCGTTCGGCACGCTGGGCGCCGACCGCAACGCCATGTTCGTGGAGGCGATCGACCAGGTGCTGAGGATCTGGGCCAGCGACCCGCCCTACGACATCGTCGGCAAGTACTGGTCGGTCACCACGCAGAAGACCCTGATCGCCGACATCGGGCAGGGCATCATCCCCAAGCCGCTGCAAGCGCCGCACCCGCCCATCATCGTGACGGTGGTGGCCCCATTCTCCAAGGGCGTCACGGCTGCGGCCGCGCGCGGCTGGGAGCCGATCAGCGCCAACTTCCTGATGCCGCAATGGGTGCGGAGCCACTGGCCGAAGTACGTGGAAGGCTGCGCGCAGGCCGGACGCCTCCCCGACCCGGCGAACTGGCGCGTCGCCAAGAGCATCTGCGTCGCCGACGACCGCGAAACGGCGCGCCGCTACGCGACCGGCCCCGACAGCCCCTACCGCTTCTACTACGGCCAGCTTCTCACCAAGATGCAGCGCGCCGGCCGCGCCGAGCTGTTCAAGGAGGACAGGAGCCAGCCCGACGACAGCATCACGCTGGACGCGATCTGCGACCGCCTGATCATCCACGGCACGCCGGACGAGGTGGCGGACCGTGTCCTGGCGTTCCGGGAGGAGGTGGGCGACTTCGGCACGCTGCTCTACGCCGGGCACGACTGGGCCGACCGCGGGATCGCCCGGCGCAGCAAGATGCTGATGGCGGAAAAGGTGATGCCGCTGGTGAACGCCGCCATCGGCGGAAAGAAGGCGGCGGAGTAGGCTACACCGAGCAGTAGCGCTCCTTCAGCGCCTCGTCCGCCAGCAGCGAAGCGGCCGGGGCCTCGTGGACGATGGCGCCGCCGTCCATGATGTAGGCGCGGTCGGCGATGCCCAGCGCCAGCTCCACGTTCTGCTCCACCAGCAGCAGCGTCGTGCCCGCGTCGCGCATGGCGGCGAACAGCGCCATCATCTCGTCCACCAGCACGGGCATGATGCCCTCGCTCGGCTCGTCCAGCATGACCAGCTTGGGCCGGCTGATGGTGGCGCGGGCGATGGCGAGCATCTGCTGCTCGCCGCCCGACATGGTGACGGCCACTTGGTCCAGCCGTTCCGCAAGCCGCGGGAAGATCGCCGCCACCTCGTCGATCACCTCGCGCTCGGAGCGCTTCACCTTGGCCGCCAGCAGGCCGAGCCGCAGGTTGTCGCGCACCGAAAGCCCCGCGACGATCCGCCGCTCCTCCGGCACGTAGCCCAGGCCGAGGCCGTTGCGGACGTGCGCCGGGCGGTCCAGCAGCTCCGTGCCGTCGAACGCCACCCGGCCGGCCGTGCGGCCGATCAGGCCCATGACGGCGCGCAGCGTCGTGGTCTTGCCGGCGCCGTTGCGGCCGACCAGGCAGACGATCTCGCCGCGTTCCACATGGAGGTCGATGCCTTGCAGGACGTGGCTCGCGCCGTACCAGGCGTGGAGGCCCTCGACCCGCAGCATCAGTGGTCCCGCTGTCCCAGGTAGACGCGCTTCACGTCCGGGTTCGCCCGCACCTCGGCCGGGGTGCCTTGCGCCAGCAGCTCGCCGTGGTGCAGCACCAGCAGGCGGTCGCAGATGCCCATGACCAGCTTCATCTTGTGCTCCACCAGGATCACCGTGCGGTCCCGGGCCAGCCGAGCGATGAGGTCCATGGTGCCGCGGGTTTCCTCCGGGCTCATGCCGGCTGTCGGCTCGTCCAGCAGCAGCAGGCGCGGGTCGGCCGCCAACGCCATCGCGATCTCCAGTGCCCGCTGCTCGCCATGCGCGAGCGTTGCGGCCACCCGGTTGCGTGCGGCCCACAGCCCGACCGTCTGCAGCAACGCCCCCGCCTGCTCGGCCAGCGCGGTCAGCCGCGCCCGCGGCCGCCACACGTCGTAGCGCGACACGAGCGCCTGCACCGCCACGCGGACGTTCTCAAGCGTGCTGAGCTGCGGGAACACCGTCGTGATCTGGAACGACTTGGCGATGCCCAGCCTGGCGTAGCGGTGCTGCGGCAGCCCCGTGATGTCGCGCCCCTCGAACGTGATCCGGCCCGTGCTCGGCGTGACCTGGCCGGACAGCGTGTTGAAGAACGTGCTCTTGCCGGCGCCGTTGGGGCCGATGATGCCCGCCAGTTCCCCCCGGCGGAACTCGGCGGACACGGCGCGGAGGGCCACGAACTTGCCGAAGCTCACGCCCACGTCCCGCGTGGCCAGGATGGTGTCGCTCATGGCCGCCGGGCCGCCAGCCTGGCCAGGACGGTGCCCCAGATGCCGGCCGGGAAGAACAGCACGCAGGCGATGTAGGCGACGCCGACGATCAACTGCCAGTGCACGGTGTAGAGCGACACCAGGTTCTCCAGCAGCAGGAACACGGCGGCGCCGATGAACGGGCCGAAGAACGTGCCCATGCCGCCCAGCAACGCCATCATCACCGCCTGGCCCGACGTCTGGTAGCTCAGCGTTTCCAGCGGCACGATCCCCAGGTGCAGCGCCTGCAACGCCCCGGCCAGGCCGCAGAACGCGCCGGACAGGGCAAAGGCGAGGAACCGGGTCGCGCGCACGTCGAAGCCGCAGGCGCGGGCGCGGTTCTCGTTCTCGCGCACCGCTTCCAGCACCGCCCCGAACGGCGAGGCCAGGATGCGCGACAGCGCGAGCAGCGCCGCGATCACCACGACGGCCACGACGTAGCAGCGCGTGGTGGGATCGACGAAATCCAGCGGCCCGATCGCTGTCAGGCGGATGCCGCGCAGCCCGTTCTCTCCCCCGGTCCAGTCGTTGGCCTGCAAGGCCACGTAGTAGACGCACTGCGACAGCGCCAGCGTGACCATGGCGAAGTAGATGCCCCGCGTCCGCACGGCGAGCGCGCCCATCGCCGCCGCCATCGCCATCCCGGCCACGACGGCGCCGCCCACGCCGAGCCACCACGGCACGCCCCAGCGCGTCATGGCGATGCCGCACGCATAGGCCCCGGCGCCGAACAGCGCCGAATGCCCGAACGACAGCAGCCCGCCATAGCCGTAGAGCATGTTGAAGCCGAGCGCGAACAGCCCGTAGGTCAGGATGTTCACCGCAATGGCCTTGAACGGCATCAGCAGCGGGAACGCCAGCAGGAACAGGGCGGCCAGCAGCACGCGGTGCCGGGTCGCCAGCGCCAGCCAGTCGCGCCGGGGCGCCGGAAGGGCGGCGGCGGCGGCGTCCATCAGCTCATCAACCCGGCACGGCCGAAGAAGCCCTGCGGGCGCACCAGCAGGACCACGGCCATCAGGGCGAAGATGGACACCTGCGCCATCTCGGGCGCGAGCAGCGACACCATGCTCACCACCACGCCCACCAGCAGCCCGGCCAGCACGGCGCCCAGCAGCGACCCCATGCCGCCCACGACGGTCACGACAAAGGCGATGGCGAGCACGCTGTTGCCCATCTCGGGGCTGGCGCCCTGCAACGGCGCGGCCAGCAGTCCGGCCAGCCCCGCCAGCCCGGTGCCGATGCCAAACACCAAGAGCCAGACCCGGCCCACGTCGATCCCCAGGATGCGCACGATCTGCGGGTCGCGCGCCCCGGCGCGGATGATGAGGCCATACGGCGTCCGCTCCAGGAACAGCCACAGCAGGACGAGCACGAGGGCGGTGACGCCGATGACGAACAGGCGGTAGGTCGGGAAATAGCCCACGCCGATGTCGGTCGCGCCCGCCAGCGCGTCCGGCACGTCGAACGGCAGGTCCTGCGGCCCGGCGACGACGCGCACGCCTTCCACCAGCAGGTAGGACAGGCCGAAGGTCAGCAACAGCGGGTAGTCGATGCCGCGGCCGTACAGCGGGCGGATCAGGAAGCGCTCCACCAGCAGCCCCAGCGCGCCGACCAGCAGCGGCACCAGCAGCAGGCAGGGCCAGAACCCGACGCCCAGGCCCAGCAGCCCCACGCCCGCGAAGGCGCCCAGCATGTAGAAGGCGCCGTGGGCGAAGTTCACCACGGTCAGCATCCCGAACAGCAGCGACATGCCGAGCGCCACCAGCACGTAGATGGCCCCCAGCGCAAGCCCGGCGAAAAGCTGCAACGCCAGGAGGTCGGGGGTGATGCCGTCCACGGTTCGGCGCCCTACGCGTGCCCTTCCTCGGCACAGGATTTCAGGTTCGCCTCGTCCGGCCCGTCGGTGTGGACGATGTCGAACACGTCGTAGGGGTTGGCGCCCTTGTCCTTGCTTTCGACGATGAACACCGACTGCACGGCCTGGTGGTCGCAGGCGCGGATACGCTCCGGCCCCTTGTAAATGTCGTACTGCAGCCCCGAAAGCGCGTCGGCCACCTTCTCGGGGTCGGCGCTGCCCGCCTTCTGTGCCGCCATCAGCACGCTCCGCACGCCGCCGTAGCCAAGCGCGCCGTAGTCCGAAGGCACCTTGTTGCCGTACGCCTTGCGGTAGCGGTCGTTGAAGGCCTTGGCGCTCGGGACGCTGCTTTCCACGCCCCAGTAGTACGAGGCGCCGCCCACCACGCCGCTGAACGCGCCCGGACCCACGGCGACGCGGGCGGTGTAGAGCAGGACAGGCGCCACGATCCGCGTCGTGCGCTTCAAGCCGAAGTCGTTGGCCTGGCGGATGGCGATCTGCTGGTCGCGGCCGAAGTTGCACAGGCACAGCATGTCGGGTTTCAGCGACTGGATGCGGGGCAGCAGGGTGGAGAAGTCCGTGGCGCCGAGCGGGTGCTTCAGCTCGGCCATCACCTCGATGCCCATCGGCTGCCCGGCAGCCTTGAACCCGTCCACCATCTCGCGCCCATAGGCGTAGTCGGCGCTGAGGAACACGACGCGCTCGCCGTACTTGCCAAAGGCGTAGCGTCCCACGGCGCCGGCAGTGAGGTGCGGGGTCAGGCCTTCGTGGAAGGTGTAGCGGCTCCAGTCCGGCAGCGCCGCGATCTGGTCCGACTGGCTGATGGAATTGTAGAGGACCTTCCGTTCGCGCGTGACGTTGTTGACGGCGAGCTGCACGGAGGCGGACAGGCTGCCGACGATCAGGCGCACGCCGTCCTTCTCGATCAGCTCAAGGGTGCGGGTCGCGGCCTCGCCGGGATCGAGCTTGTCGTCGCGCACCAGCAGCTCGGCCTTCTGCCCGTCCAGGCCGCCGCCCTCGTTGAACTCGGCGACCGCGAGCTGGGCGCAGCGCACCTGGTCCTGCGCTTCGGCGATGTAGGGGCCGGTGAGCGGCACGGGGAAGCCGATCTTGATCGCGGCGTCCTGCGCCCGCAGCACCGCCGGCCTGGCAAGCGCCGCCGTCGCCGCGCCGAGCACGAGCCTGCGCCCAAGTCCCTGTGACATCGCCGTTTTCCCCTCGTCCGCGTTGGCCGCTGATCGGTTGATAAGGAGTATGGCTCGAAGCCAGAGGGCGTGGCTAGGGAGGAGGTCAGGCAACGCCCAGCGCAGAACCGTCAGGGGGCGCCCAGCGCCCGGAGCACCCGCTCCGGGGTCAACGGAATGGACGTGAGCACCGCGCCCAGCGGCGCCAGCGCGTCGTTCACCGCGTTCAGCACGCACGCCGCGGCGCCTGCCGTGCCGGCCTCGCCCGCGCCCTTGGCCCCGAGGGCGCTTTCCGCCGTGGGCGTGCACACGTGGGCGATGGCGATGTCCGGCATCTCGCCCGCCATGGGCACCAGGTAGTCGGCCATGGAAGCGTTCAGCATCTGGCCCTGGTCGTCGTACTCGCACTGCTCGAACAGCGCGGCGCCCAGGCCCTGCACCACGCCGCCGCGGATCTGCTCGTCCACCAGCAGCGGGTTCAGCACCGTGCCGCAGTCCTCCACGACGAAGTGCTTCAGCAGCCTGACGAAGCCGGTTTCCGTGTCCACCTCCAGCCACGACGCCTGCACGCCGTTGGTGAAGGCGAAGGGGTAGTCGCGCGGGACGTAGTGGCGGGTGGCTACCAGCTCGGGCTGCACGTCGCGCGGCAGGGTGTCGGGGCGGAAATAAGCGACGCGGGCAAGGTCGGCCAGCTCGATCCGCGCGGCGCGGCCGGCGGCGTCCACCACGGCGCCGTCCGCGATGTCGAGGTCTCCGGGCCGGGCTTGCAGGATGCTGCCCGCCAGGTCCAGCACCTGGCCCCGCAGCGCCCGCGCCGCCGGCCACGCCGCTTCGCCGCCCACCCCGGCGCCGCGCGACGCCCAGGTGCCGCCGCCGTAGGGCGTCGCATCCGTGTCGCCGAGCTGCACGCGGACGCGCTCCGGCGCCACGCCCATCGCGTCCGCGACGACCTGCGCCAGGACCGCCCCCGTGCCCTGGCCCTGCTCCGTCACGCTGGCCTGCACGGTGATCCCGCCCCCGGCGTCCAGCCGCACGGTGGCGCCGTCCTGCGCCGAGATGCGGGCGCCGCCGACGCCGTAGAAGGCCGGGCCGGGGTTGGTCAGCTCGATGAAGGAGGCCAGGCCGATCCCGCGATGGATGCCCCGGGCGCGTGCCGCCGCCTGGTCGGCCCGCAGCGCGTCGTAGTCCATCAGCGCAAGCAGCCGGTCCAGCGCGGCCTGGTGCGACAGGCCCTCGAACCGCATCCCGCTTGCGGACTGGCAAGGGTAGGCGTCGTCGCGGATGAGGTTGCGGCGGCGCAGCGCCACCGGGTCCATGCCGATGCGCCTGGCGGCGAGGTCCACCAGGGCTTCCGTCACGGTTGTGGCGATGGGGTGCCCGACGGCGCGGTACTGCGACATCATCGCCTTGTTCTGGAACACCACCCGGGTGCGGGCGCGGTAGTTGGGGCAGGCATAGGGGCCGCCCACCAGGTTGATGACCTGGTTGGCCTCGACGGCGGAGGTGCGGGGATAGGCGGAAAACGGCCCGATGCCGGTGATGTCGTCGACGGTGAAGGCGGTGATGTCGCCCGCCGTGGTCACGCCCATGCGGGCGTGGACCACGTGGTCGCGGGCATGGATGTCGGTGACGAAGCTTTCCAGCCGGTCGGCCAGGAAGCGGACGGGGCGGCGCAGCAGGCGGCTCGCGGCGGCGGTGGCCATCTCGTCGCCATAGACGTGGATCTTGACGCCGAACGAGCCGCCCACGTCGTGGCAGACGACGCGGACCTGGTGCTCCTCCAGCCCCAGGTGCCGGGCGTAGAGGTTCTGCATCATGTGCGGCACCTGGGTGCCCTGATGCACGGTGAGCCGGGCCTCGCCCTCGTTCCAATCGGCCACGGCCGCGCGGGCCTCCAGCGTCACGCCGGTGTGGCGGCCGAAACCGAAGCTCGCCTCCACCACGTGATCGGCCGCCGCCAGCGCCGCGTCCACGTCTCCGGCGTCGATGCGCCGCTCGAAGGCCAGGTTGCCGCCAAGCTCCGGGTGGATGGCCGGGGCCGCAGGGTCCAGCGCTTCCATCACGTCCACCACGGGGGGCAGCGGGTCGTACTCGACCTCGATCCGCTCGGCGGCGTCCTCCGCCTGCGCCCGGGTGGCGGCGACCACCATGGCGACGGGTTCGCCTTGCCAGCGCACGCGGCCGACCGCGAGCGGGTGCTGCGGCGCGGATTTCAGCCCCTGCATGTGGGTCAGCACGCCAATCCAAGGGCTGCACAGCTTCGCCATCGCCGGCCCATCCAGCACGGCCAGCACGCCGGGCATGGCGCGGGCCGCAGCCAGGCCGATGCCGGTGATGGCGGCGTGGGCGTAGGGGGAGCGCAGGAAGGCTGCGTGCGCCATGCGCGGCAGCGCCACGTCGCTCACGTAGGTGCCCCGGCCCTGGGTCAGGCGCCGCAGGCCGGAGCGCGGCAGGGCGCGGCCGATGATTTGGCGATTGGGGCGTCCCGGGTCCTCAACGTCCATGGCGGCCCCGCATCGTGGCTTCCACCGCGTCGATGATGGCCTCGTACCCGGTGCAGCGGCAGTAGTTGCCCGACAGGTGCTCGCGGATGGCGGCGCGGCCGGGGAGCGCATCCGGGGGCGCATCCGCGGCGCGCAGCAGCAGGTCCTGCGCCGCGACCAGCATCCCCGGCGTGCAGTAGCCGCATTGCAGCGCGTTGCGGGCGGCGAACGCGTCCTGCAGGTCGGCGATCTCCCCCGTGTCGGACAGGCCCTCGACTGTTTCGACCGTGCCGCCGTCGGCCTGCACCGCCAGCACGAGGCAGGCCCGCACGATCCCGCCATCCAGCCGCACCGTGCAGGCGCCGCACACGCCATGCTCGCAGCCGAGATGCGTGCCCGTCAGCCCCAGCACGTCGCGCAGGAAGTCGGCCAGGTGCAGCCGGGGAAGCACGTCGGCCGCCACGGCCTCGTTGTTCACGCGCAGGCTGATGGCGGTCATGCCACTTCCCGCACCGCCGCCCACGCGCCCACGACCCGGCGCAGCAGCACGCGGGCGAGGTGCAGGCGCGTCGCGGCCGAAGCCTGAAGGTCGGCGTGCTCCGGTAGGTCGGCGGCCAAAGCGAGGGCGGCGGCGTCCAGGGTGGCCGCCGTCACGCCGGACGCCAGGGCGCCGGCAGCGCGCCGGGCCAGGAGGGCGGTGGCGCCGACGGAAAAGAAGGCCAGCCGCAGCGCCCCGGGCAGGCCCCCAGGCAGGTCATGGGCCGCCAGCCCGACCATGGCGTAATCGCCGGAACGGCGGGCCAGCTCGGCAAAGCCCCATTGCGCCCCGGGCTGCAACGGGATTTCGACCGCGGCCAGGAGTTCGCCAGGCGCCAGCGCCGTGTCGAACAACCCGGTGAAGAATTGGTCCGCGGCGACCGTCCTTGTGCCGCCCGGCCCTTGCAGCACCATCGCCGCGCCGAGCGCCAGGGCGCAGGCGGGCAGTTCCGCCGCCGGGTCGGCGTTGGCCAGGCTGCCGCCGATGGTGCCCCGGGTGCGGATCGCCGGATGCGCCACGTGCGCCAGGGCGCGCGGGATCAGGGGAGCATGGGCGGCCACCGTTGGATCAACCAGCAGGGCGGCATGGGTGCAGCCGGCGCCGATGCGGAGATGGGTGGAGGTGACGGACACGCCCCGCAGTTCCGGCAGCCCGGCGATGTCGATGAGGATCGAGGGGGCGGACAAGCGCAGGTTCAGCGCCGGCAACAGGCTCTGGCCGCCGGCGATGAGCTTGGCGCCCTCGCCGTGCCGGGCCAGCAGCGCCAGGGCGTCCGGCACGGAGGCCGCGCGGACGTAATCGAATGCGCTCGCTTTCATGACGTCGCCTCCCTGCTGCGCTATGGATGCGATGCGGCCGGGCGCGTCAAGGTGAACAAGCCCCCGGCCGCATCGCACAGCTTGCGCCAAAAGACAGGGAACGTCCGCCATGCCCCTCAACCGCTTGGACCATTATTCCATCCGCACCACCCGCCTGGCCGAGACCCAACGCTTCTACACCGAGGTGCTGGGGCTGGAGGTCGGGCCGCGCCCCAACTTCCCCTTCCCCGGCGTCTGGCTTTACCAGGGCGGCGTCGCCGTCGTGCACGTGGTCGGCATCGACCCGGATGACCCGAGCGGCCTGAAGGACTACCTGGGCGACAAGGCGGGCGCCGAATCCGGGACCGGCACCATCGACCATGTCGCTTTCGTTGGCAGCGACGTGGAAGCGATGCGGGCGAAGTTCCGCGGCGTCGGCATCCAGTTCCGCGACCGGACAGTGCCGGCGATGAACCTGGAGCAGGTGTTCCTGGAAGACCCGAACGGGGTGACGATCGAGCTGAACTTCCCGGGCGCCTGACCCTTCCCGGCTTGACCGCCGTGCCCTGCTATTGAACAGTCGCTCATTAGCGGGGTGGGCGGCCCGGCGCCAGGAGGGACCGAATGGACATCAGCGAAGGCTTGCCCGCGATCCATGCTGCCGCGGAAGCCCTGAAGAACTGGGGCCGCTGGGGCGGCGACGACCAGATCGGCACGCTCAACCATATCCGGCCGGAAGACGTGGTCGCGGCCGCCGGGCTGGTGAAGCGGGGGGCGGTATTCGCCATGGGCATCCCGCTGAACAACCAGGGGCCGCAGAGCGGCTTGTTCGGCGGGCGCTGGAACCCGATCCACACCATGCTGGCTACCGGCACGGATGCGGTGGCCGGGCGATTCGACCAGGGCGGCCAGACCCTGCGCTACTCCGACGACGCGCTGAACATGCCGGTGCAGGCCGCGACCCATTGGGACAGCCTCGGCCACATCTTCCTCGGCGACACGATGTACAACGGCCATGACGCCCGCCGCGTGGACAGCGGCGGCGTCCACGTGCTGGGGATCGAGCACGCCCGCGCCAAGATGGTGGGCCGCGGCGTGCTGTTGGACGTGCCGCGCTTCAAGGGCATGGAGTGGCTGCCCGACGGCTACGGCATCGCCAACGCCGAGCTGGACGCGACGGCCGCCGCGCAGGGCGTCGAGATCCGCCGCGGCGACTTCGTCATCATCCGCACCGGGCAGATGGAGCGCTGCCGGGCCGAGGGCGCCTGGGGCGGCTATGCCGGCGGCGACGCGCCCGGCGTGCGGTTCGAGAACTGCTACTGGTGCCAGGACAAGCAGGTTGCCGCGATCTGCTCCGACACCTGGGGCGTCGAGGTGCGGCCGAACGAGACCACGGAAGCCAAGCAGCCCTGGCACTGGGTGGTGATCCCCGCCATGGGCCTGACCATGGGCGAGATGTTCGACGTGGCGGAACTGGCCGCCGACTGCGCCGCGGACCATGTGTATGAATTCATGTTCAGCGCCCCGCCCCTGAACCTGACGGGCGGCACCGGCTCGCCCATCAATCCGCTCGCGATCAAGTAGGACGCGGGCCGCCAGGCCTGGGCGCCCGGCTCCTGGGCGCCCGGCTGCCCGTCAGCCCTCGACCGGCTCGATCCCGCCGCTGCGCGAGGAGCGCACCACCGCCTCGAACGCCGCGACCGTGTCCAGCATCTGCTGCGGCGGCACTGGGTAGGCCGGACCGCCCGCGGCCGCGGCGGCGAAGGCTTCGAGGTTGGCGCGCACCGCCGGGGCGGGCGGAAACTCCGTGGCGCTGCGGCTTTCGCCGCGGATGGCCTTCGTCAGCGTCCAGCCTTCCGGGCTTTCGGGATGGGCCTTGTCCCGCACCTCGGCCCAGCCTTTGCTGCCGTAGATGGCGAACCGGCCGTCGAAGGGCGTGGCCAGGATGGCGCTGATCAGCGCGTTGGCCCCGGTGCGGAACTGCACCGCCAGCGCCAGCGTGTCGCCGTTGGCAAGGGTGCTACCGAGCTGGCGCACCTGGGCGAGCACACGCTTCGCCGGGCCGAGCAGGCTTACGGCTAGGTCGAGCAGGTGGATGCCGGTCGCCGTCATCGGCCCGGCCGGCGCCTCCGCCTGCGACAACCGCCAGTTGTCGGCGGGCAGGGCGAGGAACTTGTCCTGGCTGAAATTGGCCTCGACCTGCAGCGGCGTGCCCAGCTCGCCCGCGTCCAGCATCCGGCGCAGCTCGAGGACCGGCGGCTCGAAGCGGCGCTCGTGCCCCACCCCCAGCACCACCCCGGCTCGTTGGCACGCGGCGATGGCGGCCACGGCGTCCGCACGCGTCAGGCACAGCGGCTTCTCGCAGAACACGTGCTTGCCGGCCCCCGCGGCGGCCACGATCTGCGCAGCATGGAGCGTATGGGGCGTGCAGAGCACGACGGCCCCGATGTCCGGGTCGGCCAGGATCGCATCGAAGCTGGACGCGAGGCGCAGCCCGGCCCCGGCCGCGACGGCCTCCGCCGCCGGGGCGGGATCGAAGGCCGCCGTGATCCGCATTGCGCTGCTGCCGCGCATGGTGCCGACGACCGTGCGCCCCCACCACCCCAGCCCGATCATGGCCGCGTTCAATGGTGTTTTCTCCGGCATGGGGGCCGTCAACCCTCATGCGCCGCCGTTTGCGCCAGGAACCAGTCGAGGATCTCCGCGCCCGTCCACATCACCACGCCGTCGTGGCCCAGGATATGGTCGTAGAGCGCTTCGAGGTACTTGATCCGGTGCGGCACGCCGGTGAGGTAGGGATGGATCGAGATCGCCATGACGCGCGGGATCTCGGCACCCTCCTGGTACAAGCGGTCGAACTGGTCGCGGCCTCGCCGAAGCAGCTCGTCGGACCCGTGCTGCTGGACGGCCGAGATCGTGACGTCGTTCACCTCGACGGTGTATGGGATCGAAACCAGGTGGCCCGTGCGGGTGCGGACCGGCACCGGCTGGTCGTCCAGCACCCAATCCGCGACGTACTCGATGCCGAGTTCGGCCAGCAGGTCGGCGGTGTCCCCGGTTTCCGTCAAGCCCGGGCTTTCCCAGCCGCGCGGCGGCTTGCCGGTAAACGCGGTGATCGCCTCGATGGTGGCGGCG
The DNA here is from genome assembly GCA_964247405.1 of uncultured Acetobacteraceae bacterium. Classification (GTDB taxonomy): domain Bacteria; phylum Pseudomonadota; class Alphaproteobacteria; order Acetobacterales; family Acetobacteraceae; genus CAHJXG01. The sequence continues at coordinate 8,782 of CAXTUQ010000025.1, read as the reverse complement.
ATGGCGGCGCGCTGGTTCTCCACCCGGTGCATCGGTTTTTGCACGAAGCCGTGGCCCATGAAGTCCCACCCGGCGTCGAGCGCGGCCTGGCAGACGGCGGGGTACTCGGCGCACACGCTGCCGTTGAGGGCGAAGCTGGCCTTCAGGTTGCGCTGCGCCAGCACGTCCAGGAAGCGCCAGAAGCCGACGCGCATGCCGTACTCGTGCCAGGCCCAGTTGGGCAGGTCGGGCAGCAGCGGCTGGCCCATCGGCGGCGGCAGCACGGCCCGCGGCATGGCGGCCGTAGGCTCCCAGTTCTCGACGTTGACGATGGTCCAAACCGCGACGCGGGCGCCGCCGGGCAGGATGAGGCGGGGCCGTGCGGTGATGGGCGAGTAGGGCACGCGGTGGCGAAACGTGGGGAACTCGTCCATGGCGGCTGCTCCGCTGTCAGAAGCTGGGGGGCGTGTTGATGAAGATGACCCGGGCCTGCACGGTTCCCGGGTTGCGGTAGCTGTGCGGCCGCTCGGAGCGGAAGGAGAACGAGTCCTCGGCCTGCAAGAGAAAGGTTTCTCCGCCGACCGTCAGCTCCAGCGTGCCCTCGATGACGAAGCCCACCTCCTCGCCCTCGTGCGACAGGCTGCCGTCGCTGCTTCCGCCGGGCGAGATGACGTGGATGTTGCCTTGCAGGAGGTGGGCGGCGTCGTAGGGGATCAGCCGCTCCAGGGAAATGCCCTCGCCCCGGCGCACCGGGTCCACCTGCACGACCGGCCGCTCGCCGCGGCGGGACACGACGCCGCCCCGCGCGTCCGGCGCCGCGCAAAGCCGGCCGACCGTGGTCTGCAGCGCGTCCGCGATCCGGTGCAGGGTCGTCAGCGACGGCAGGGCACGGTTGTTCTCGATCTTGGACACCAGGCTTTCGGAGCATCCCGCCTTTTCGGCAACGTCCTGCAGCCGGATGCCGAGCGTCAGCCGGGCATGACGGATGGCGGTGCCGAGGCGCTGCCCAGGATCGGAAGCCCCAGGGTCGGCGGGAGGAGGATGCGGCTGCATGGCGTCGCTCCACCATAGCTCGTTCCAGCGGCTTGCCAACTGTTCAAGTCGCTTGCCAAGCGGTTCCCGCCCCGGCAACCTGCGCCCGTCTGCAATGGATGGGTGCCCAGCATGGCGACCGAGGCGAAGCTGATCGATGCGGCGGTGGCCAACCGCGAGCCGCACTACGAACCCTACGGGTGGCTGCACTGGCCGGAGCACCCCTGGATGTCGTACCAGTTCCGCCGCGCGCTGGGCGAAACGCAGGAAGGCGGCGGCGCGGTCAGCGAATGCTTTCAGGCCGCCGCCCGCATGGTGCCCGGCGACCGCGAAAGCTGGCACAGGGAATGGCTGGCCACGGCCGAGCGCGCCAAGCGGCGGGGCGACGCCGCCGAGGCGGCCGGCCGCCTGCAGACGGCGCAGAACTGCTGGCTGCGCGCGGCCAACTACTACCGCCATGCCGAGTTCTGGCTGGACGCCCACGACCCGCGCCGGCTGCCGACCTTCGAGCTGATGGAAGCCTGCTCCAAGAGCTTCCTGCGCTGCCTGCCGGTGCCGGGCGAGGCCGTGGACGTGCCGTACGAGAACGGCGTCCCGCTCTGCGCCTATTTCGTCCGGGCGCCGTTCGCGATCCCCCGCCAGCCCGTGCTGATCTGCATGGGCGGGCTGGACAGCATCAAGGATGAGATGTGGTTCATGCAGGCGCACGGCGCCCTTGCCCGCGGCATCTCGGTGCTGATGATCGACGGGCCGGGCCAGGGCGGCACCCTGCGGCGGCACGGCGTCAACACGAGGCACGACTACGAGGTGCCGATCGGACGCTGCATCGACTACCTGACCGGCCGGCCCGACGTGGACCCCGCCCGCATCGCCGTGTGCGGGTCGAGCCTCGGTGGCTACTACGCCGCCCGTGCCGGCAGCTATGAGCACCGCCTGGCGGCCTGCGTGTCGCACGGGGCGATCTGGAGCATCCAGGACCTATGGGCCGGCGCCGGCGACGACCACGGGCTGGCCGACCACATCAAGTGGGTGTTCGGCGCCCCCACGATGCAAGCGGCGCTGGAGAAGGCGGCGCCCTTCACCCTGGAAGGCGCGCTGGACCACATGCGCTGCCCTTATACCAAACGCCCTTTGCGACGACCGGTTTTCTTCCGCCTCGCTGCCCCGAAAACGCTCTCGATGGCGGTGATCAAAAGCGGTCAACACATCGGGCGCTTGGTATTACCTGATCGTGCACGGCGGCTTCGACGTGCTGGGCGTCGCGCAGGCGAAGCGGGTGCACGACTACGCGAAGTCGAAGGGCGTGGACGCCACCCTGCGCGTGCTGACGGAGGAGGAAACGGGCGCCGACCATTGCCAGCACGACAACCCCACGGTCGGGCAGGAGATGATCAGCGATTGGCTGGCCGAGCGCTTCGGCATCGACGAGCGGGCGCTGCGGAAGGCGGCGCTGGCGTGAGCGCGGCGGCCCCGCCCGCGCGCCTCGCACCGAGCCTGGCGCTTGCGGTGTTCCTGGTCGTCGCCGCGACCTACGTCGTCAACGCCATGGACCGGATCGTCTTCCCGGTGCTGCTGCCGGCCGTGGCGCGCGAGTACGGCTTCCAGTTGGCGTCCGGCGGTTTCCTGGCGACGGTGTTCACGCTGGGCCTGGGCGTTGCGGGCATCCCGGGCGGCTTCCTGTTCGACCGCATGTCGCGCAAATGGGTCGCGATCGGGGGCGTCGTGGTTTACTCGGCCTGCACGATGCTGACCTGCCTGTCGGTCGGCTTCTACGACATGGTGGCCTACCGCGCCGTGTCGGGCATCGGCGAAGCGCTGCAGAACGCGGCGATCTTCACCATGGCGGGCAGCTATTTTTTCCGCAACCGCACCCTGGCCTTGGGGGTGCTCAACGCCGCCTACGGCGTCGGCTCGTTCATCGGCCCGCGCTGGGGCGCGGCGCTGATGGCGGAAAGCGGGAGTTGGCGCACCCCGCTCTACGTTTATGGCGCCGTCGGCCTGGTTGGCGCCCTCCTCATGGCCGTGCTGGTGCCGCGCCGCTTTTCCGAGCAGCACCCGCCCGCCTCGACCCGGCCCGGCGCGGAAAGCCACATCCCGGCAACCCTCGTGAACCGCAACACGGTGCTGGTCGCGGCCTGCGCCGTGTGCAGCGGCATGGCCGGGTTCGGCTACCTGGGCCTGTACCCGACCTTCCTGGTCAGCGAGCTGCACTTCACGCCCCAGCAGGCCGGAGCGGCCGCCAGCATGTACGGCGCCGGCGCCTTGACGGGCGTCCTGTGCGGCTTTCTTGCGGACCGGGTCCGCCAGAAGGCGGTTTCGCTGTGCGCCCTCGTGGTGCTCGGGGCCGTCGGCTACGCGCTGTTCAACCTGGCCACGACGCCCTTGCAGCAGGACGCGCTGTCGTTCCTCGAAGGCTCGGCGTTCAGCGGGTTCCTGTATGTGAACAACTACTCGCTGATGCAACGCTCGGTGCGGGCCGCGATGACCGGGCGCGCGTCGGGGCTGGTGGTGACGTGCGTGTACCTGCCGGCGGCGCTGTCCGGGTATCTGTTTGCCGAGCTGCGGGGCGCCTATGGCTGGGGCGGTGCCGCGCTGCTGCAGATGTGCCTGCAACTGGCGGTCGCGTTCGTGGCCATGCTGTTCTTCGATCCGGCCCGGACCAGCACCCGTCTCGTCGCCGCCCCCGCCGCGGACGCCGCCGTCCGCCCTGACTGTCATCACGTCCTGACCGGCGGCAGCGGCCCGAAGGCCGGCGGCGGCACGCGGCGCCGTGACGCGGCCTCGTAGGCCGAGGCGATGCGGAGCAGCACGTCCTCCTGGCCCGGCTCGGCACGGAACACCAGGGAAAAGGGCAGGCCCGGGGCGGCGAGCGCCGTGGGCACGTCCGAGTAGGCGGGCACGTAGCGCGTGCAGTCCGCGCTGAGCGCGAACACCGGGTCGTATGCCGTTTGCACGTAGCCGGCCGGCACCAGCACCTCGGTCAGCCCGGCGTTCGGGCCGTAGAACGACTCCAGCCGCAGGTTCTGCGCCACCCCCGGCTCCTCGGCGCCGCCGATCCGGCCCGGCGGCAGCGGCGTGTGCAGCCGCACCAGCGCGTCGAGCCGGTTCTCCAGGATCACCATCATGTCCACCCGGCGCAGCAGCTCGCGCAGCATGATGCGCTCAGGCACGCCCTGCCGGCCGCCGAGCTTGTTGCGCGGGTCGGCGGTTTCCTCCCAGTTGAGGAACGCGGCGCGCTGGTCGTCGCCCCAGAACTTCGAGCGGGCGTTCAGCGCCGCCCAGTCCGCCAGCGTTTCCGTGACGCCGCGCGCCGCCCAGTCCGCCGCCCGGCGCATGAGGTATTGCGAGATGTGGAACCGGAAGGTGGGCGCCAGCTCCTGCTGCTGGACCGTGGCGATGTCGAGCCGGGCCGGCGGCGGGATGCGGCCCTCGGCCATGGCGGCCAAGTAGTCCATCGGCGCCATCGTGCCCCCGCCGAACACCTTTCCCGGCAGGAACTCGGTCGGCTGGATGGCGGCGGCGAAGTCCTTGTGGACGGGCGTGCCGTCCGGCTCGAGCCGGAACAGCAGGTCCGGCATGAACACGGGCACCAGCCGGGCCAGGGCGCGGCGGAAGTCGGTCTGCATCGGCTCCAGCTCGGGGTCCGGCGTCCAGAGCGGGTCGGCGGATTCGACCAGCGTGGCGCCGAGCCGGCCGGCCAGCATCGCCTTGATCTCGGCCGCCGCCGCCGTGGTGATCGGCTCGACCAGCTTCGGGCCGGGCAGCATCGATTCCCGGATGACGCCGATCCGCAGGCCCGCGAGCGAGCCGGGCGCTCCGCCGGCGGCGGCGTGGGACGCATAGGACGTGGCCAGCACGCTGTTGCGCGGCACGGTGGTGTAGGGGTCGCGCGGGTCGTAGTAGCCGTGCTCGGGATCTTTCAGCGCGTCCAGGATCTTCGCCGCGTCGCCGATGCGGCGGGCGTGGATGCCGGTGCGGTCGCAATAGATGTCGGCCCCGATGGCGCCGCCGTCGAAGCCCAGCATGGCCTTGTGCGGCAGGATCAGCGCCACCGCGTTGTGGTTGGACGGGCCGCGGCAGGAGGCCCGGGTTTCTTCGCCCAGGCTCGCCATCACCATGTTCGTGCTGACGGACAGCGCCGACCCTGACGAGGAGCCGAGCGAGGCCGAGCGCGACGCGTCGTATGGGTTGCACGGGTTGCCCGCCCAGGTGCTGCGCTGGTAGCCGAGCGTGGACGGCAGCACCTTGCCAGGCACGTGGGCGCCGCCGGGGTCGCCGGCGCGGCCGTTGTACTCGGTGTTGACGGCCTTGGCGAAGATGATGGCGCCGCGGCGCCGGAGCTGGTCCACCAGGATGTGGTCGCGCGCCGGCACGTCCATGTCGTAGGCCGCGTCGCCGCCCCCGGTGGAGCGCATGTCCTTGGTATCGAACGGGTCCTTGAACGAGAACACGACGCCGTACATCGGCATCGCCTGAAGGTCGGGGTTCGTGCCGTACTCGGCGTCCAGCTCCGCCGCCCGTTCCAGCGCGTCCGGGTAGTGGCGGAACGCCTCGCAGGCCGGCGGCGCCCCGGGCGGCAGCGGCCCGGCGGAGGGATGCCGGTCGAACTCGCCCCGGCAGGTCACATATCGCTCGCCGCGGATGTTGAGCGTGCCGAGCGCGTTGACCTGGGCCCCATCCTCCATGCCGGCGACCATGCCGAACTGCTGGAAGACCGACGGGTCGGACCGCGTCGGCTCCATGCGGCCGAACTCCAGCGGCGGGCCGTCGTACTTGTCGAGGTCCGGCAGGATGGCGGAGGCCGGCAGGGTTTGCGTCGGGAACTGCAAGGGCACGCCGCCGCGGACCGCGCCGGGCACGGGGGGGACCGGGGCGCCGTCTGCCGTGACCAGCATGGAGGCAACGCCGTTGAAGGCGCGCACCCGCGCCAGATAGTGCCTCACCACGTCCACGCAGGTCGTGCGCCCTTCGCGGATCGCCCGGTGCAGCTCGTCGATGGTGGCTTCTTCGAGCTGGAACGGGGCGTGGAGGCCGCCAGTGGTCCGGGGGGCGGCGTCGTTGGCATCCATGTGACACGTCTCCCGGAATCTGCGGAGCGCAGGGTCCGCCGCCCCGCCCCATCCCGTCAAGCGATCCGATGACACCAGCACCCCTGATCCATGCACCCCCTGAACCAGGGCAGGCCAAGCCCGGCGCCGTCACGGCATGGCGGCGGAAAGGCCTCCATCCACGATGATCTCCGTCCCCGTGACGTGCCGCCCCTTTTCGGGGCAGCGCCGGCAAGCGCCCCGCCGCTACGTCCCGCTCGCCAGGTCGTCACGCGCGTCGATCCGCATGGCTTCGAGGAAGCGGGACACCATGTTGTAGGCGCCGATCGTCGCGGTCAGCTCGACCAGGTGCCGGTTGTCCAAGGCTTCGCGCACCGCCGCGAAAACCTCGTCGGGGACATGGACCGCGCGCGTCATGGCGTCGCAGTATGCGAGCACCGCGTGCTGGGTGGCATCGAACTGGCCAGACCCCGGCCACCGGTCCAGCGCATCGATCTGTGCCTGCGTCACGCCCTCACGCAGCGCGATGGGCGCATGCTGCTCCGCCTCGTAAGCTGCGCCGTTGAGCTGGGCAATGCGCATGATGACCAGCTCCCGCAAGGCGCCCGGCAGCGTGCACTCGTGGCGGATCGCGGAAAGGTAGCGCAGCCAGCCTTCGGCAACCGGGCCGCTGTGGAGCAGCATGGCATAAAGGTGGAGAACGCTGCCGCGCTCCCGGGTGATGCGCTCGACCAGGCCCCGTATCTGCGGATCGGTCGTGTCAGCATAGGGTATTCGGGCCAATGGCGTGTCCTCGATCAATGGCGCCGTGCTTGCGCAGCGCCGCTGAACCAGCCTGCCCGGCTGACGACGACGCGCGAACACCGGAACACAGGGCACCGGGCTGTTCTTCTTGCCGTGAAGCCCTCAGCCCAACGGCATGGACCTGCCCTCCATGAAACAGGCCCAAAGTCGGAAACGCAAGCGGCCCCTGGTGGGACCATGGACCACGTCCGAGGACGGGCGAGCCTGGATCGGTTCGGCACGACCGGCCGCCCGGCAGCCGGCCCTGGGTTCCTCCCGTAAGATCGGCAGCGCACACCCCATGTCCTGGTCGCCCGCCCATGCCGCTCCTTGCCGCCGAACTCGCCTTGCTGCTCCGCACGGTCCGCCGGCACGGCCGAGCTTCTGGCGCCGTCGCTGGACATCGAGGGCGTCGGTCCCGTCGCCTTGCCGCTGCCACCGGAGCAGGCCGGACGGCCAGGATGCCGTGCTCGGCGCCATTCCCGTAGGGGAGCGGCGGAGCTGTCCCCGCCCGACGCCTGCGACGACCTTGCGCCCGACGAGGAGCACTTCCACGAGGCGGCCGGCAACGAGGGCGCCCCCTTCGAGCGCAGCTACAAGCGGGCCGCCCTGGTGCTTTGGCCGAGCGGGTGGCTGTTCGCGGTGCTGAGCCAGGCCGGGCCGCCCGCGAGCCTGCCGTATCTCGACGGCCTCGCCCGGCGCTGGGCCGAGAACGGTGGGGATCACCAGTCGCCGCTGTGGCGCGAGGCCCACGACCTCGCCGGGCAACATGCTCGCGCAGTGGCCGACGCAGGGCGAGCATGGGCGGCATAATACCGGCAGCCCGGGCCTGTTGGAAAAGCTGCCGATCTCTGCCTCGCTCGCGCCTGCAACGACGCGGGCGGGTGCGCGATGCTGGGCAGCGAGCCAAGAGGCCAGTTCGAGCTGATGCCGGCAGGCCCGTTGCGTGACTTGGTGCCCGACGGCCACGTGCTCGCCCGAGTGGATCGGGTTCTGGCTCTCGGCTGGCTGCGGGCAAACGTTCGGGACTGCTGCGCCGTGGACGGCGCGGGGCGGCCGGGCACAGGGCATGACCGCATCAGGCGGACCCACCTGATCGGCAGACAGGCTCGCAAAAACAAAGGCTGGAGCGGGGCCGGTGCATCTTCCTGCACCTGGACCATTCCGGCCTGACGCGCATCCGCCAGCGCTGGGGTGCCGAGCGGTTCCGTGCCGTGTTCGCGGCGCTGGAGGGGCGCGGCATCGAGGCCGTCATCCCCGTCAAAGCGGAGCAACCGCCGAAAAAGGGCGCGATCCCGGTGCGCCGCTTCAAGCTGGATGCCCAGAACCGGGTGGATGCCCAGGACCGGGTGGTCCGCTGCCCTGCCGGCACAATCCTGCGGCCCCGCGGCAAGCCGGACAGCGACGGCTTCCAGCACGGCCGCGCCCGCATCCCGGACTGCCGCGCCTGCCGCCTGCGCCCTGCCTGCTTCAGCCCGGCCCTGAAGCGACGCGCGACCCTGTTGCACAAGGACTATCCCGCCCTGCTGCGGGCACGGCGCGAACACGCACGCCGGGGCGGGCATGAGCGCGCTCCGCCGCCGCCGCTTCCGCGTGGAGGGGTTCCACGACGAGAAGGCCTGGCACGCGCTGGCCAGGGCCGTCCGGCGCGGCCTCGCCAACATGCGCCTCCATCACCCGTCGTGCCTGGGCCACAGCGGTCAATGGATAAGGCGTCTGATATCAGTAGGTAATCGTGTCTTTCATGCCGTCGAAAACGCCCTGGGTGACGATTTTCTTGGTCACCAGGTCCTGCGGCGCGGCGTAGGGCCGCCCGGCGACGATGGCTTTCGCGCGCACGTCGCCGATGCCTTTCAGGGTCTTCTCCATCTCGGCGGCGCTGGAGGTGTTGATGTTGGCCAGCGCGATCCGGTCCTTGACGCCGTTGAACACGCCTTGGG
>CAXTUQ010000024.1:0-21890 GCA_964247405.1 uncultured Acetobacteraceae bacterium | reverse complement strand
CAGTCCGACCGCCCCGTTCCTGGTCGGCGCGGCCGCGGCGGCGGCGGGCGCCGCGCTCGCGCTCACGCTCGGGCGCAGGACAGCCCGGGCGTGAGGCGGCCGCCTGCCAACTCATGGTCGGCATGACGAACTCCGCCCCTGCACCGTGTCGGAGGTCTCGGCGAACACCATCACCTCGCAGCCGCAGGCGCGGAGCAGGTCCAGGTGAGGCCGCACGGCCTCGATCTCCTGCTCAACCGTGCGGCGGCGCAGCTCGGCGCCGTACCAGCCGGACACGAACGTCAGCCCGTGACGGCCGAGCACCGATTGCATTGCAGCGCCGCCGGGTCGGACGGGAACTTGTTGCCCTTCTCGATGCCGGTGAAGCCGGCCTCCCGCGCTTCGGCGAGGAGGTTGTTGAACGGCGCGCCGCCGCAGGCCTGCTGCAGGCGGTTGATGCAGTCGTAGCCGCGGTTGTCCAGCACGGTCACGACCAGCTTGCGCCCCAGCATCACGGAGGTGTGCAGATCGGAGTTGAGCATGAGGTAGCTGCCGTCGCCCACCATCACGAACACCTCCCGCTCGGGCCGGGCAAGCTTCGCGCCGCGCCCGGCCCGGCAGCACGGTGCGGGACCCCGTGGTGAAATCCTGCAAGCGCGTGCCGACCGCCAGCACCACGTCGGCCTCGCCCGCCAGCGCGTTGGCGGCCGAGCTGCCGGTCACGCCAATGGAGCCGACGGCCTGCGGGCGGTCCCAGAAGCGCGACACCGGCTTGAAGCAGTCGTTGACGCTGGCGGTGCGTCGCCGGGCGCCTCAAGCTGCTGAAAGACCGGGCCGGGCCGGCGGTCGGCGAACACGTCGCCGGGCAGGAACAGCACCGGCAGGCGGTTGACATGGGCCACCCCGGCCGCCGTCAGCAGGTTCATCGCCCCCGGGCCGATGGAGGTCGTGACCGCCATCATCTGCTGCCGGCGCGCCGCCCTGGCGAAGGCGGCGGCGAGCGCCATGCCCTGCTGTTGTGCCCGCGGAAGGTGGGCAGGGTGTCCCGCGCCCCGTGCAGCGCCTCGCCCATGCCGGACACGTTGCCGTGGCTGAAGATGGCCCAGCAGCCCGCGAACAGCAGTTCCTCCGTCCCGTCGTCCAGCAGCGTGCGCTGTGCCGAAAGAAAGCGTGCCACCGCCTGCGCCGCGGTGAGGCGGACGGTGTCGCCCGCTTCCGGCTTATACCGGCAGCCTTTTGGGCTGACCGGTATGCGCGCGGGGTTGGTGGGGTCGCCGAAACGCGCAGCGTTTGCGGCTGAGGCCGCGCGCCAAAAACGACTCTGATACCGGTCGCCCGATAGGGCGGCTGGTATTAGGCATTGCGGCGCCCGCCCCGGCGGTACTGGTCGGCCATGACCGCGGCGATGATGATGAGGCCCTTGACGATGTCCTGGATGTAGGCGTCCACGCCCAGGAAGGTGAAGCCGCTGGTCATCACGCCCAGGATCAGCGTGCCGACGACGGTGCCGGTGATCCGCCCGATGCCGCCCGACAGGCTGGTGCCGCCGATCACCGCGGCTGCGATGGCGTCCAGCTCGTAGGACATGCCCATGCCGGCCTGCCCGCTCGCCGCCCGGGCGGAGGTGATGATGCCGCCCAGGCCGGCCAGCAGCCCGGCGATCCCATAGACCAGGATCAGGTGCCGGGTCACGTTGATGCCGGCCACGCGCGCGGCCTGCATGGTGCCGCCGATGGCGTAGGTGTACTTGACGTATCGCGTGTAGCCCAACGCCACGTGGAAGATCACGGCCACCGCCAGGAAGATCAGCACCGGGTTCGCCCCGCTGCCGATGGCGGTGTACTGGTCGGTCAACATGCTGATCGGCTGCCCCTTGGTGTAGTAGCGGGCGAGGCCGCGGGCCGTGACCATCATGCCGAGCGTGGCGATAAAGGCCGGCAGCCGCCCATAGGTGACGAGCGCCCCGTTGATCAGCCCGGCGGCCGCTCCCACCACCAGCGCCGCCAGCACGGGAACGATGGCGGGCATGTCGGTGAGCGAGGGGAACACCGCCCGCGCGTAGTCGCCCGACTGCGCAAGGCTCGCCGCCACCATGGCCGAAAGCGCCAGCACCGAGCCGGACGACAGATCGACGCCGCCGGTGATGATCACCTGGGTCACGCCGACCGCGAGCAGGCCGACGGTGGACACCTGCAGGATGATGATGAGCAGGCGCCCGGGATTGCCCAGGAAGCTCTGGCCGCGGAGCGACCAGCCCAGCAGCTCGAAGATCAGCGCCATGCCGATCAGCACGAGGACGATGCTGACCTCCACAGGCCACTTGCGCCGGCGCGGCGCTTCCTTGGCGGGTATGTCTGCGTCGGCGACGGTTGCTATGTTTTTCATCGTTCCCCTCCGGCTCCCCTGTCCCCGGCTTTCCTGCTCAACGGGCGGCGAGCTGCATGATCTTCTCCTGCGTGGCCTCCGCGCGGTCGAGGAAGCCGCTCACATGCCCCTCGTGCATCACCATGACCCGGTCGCTCATGCCGAGGATCTCCGGCAGCTCGGAGGAGATCATGATGATCGCCAGGCCCTGCTCGGCCAGCTCGGACATCAGCCGGTGGATCTCCGCCTTGGCGCCGACATCCACGCCGCGCGTCGGCTCGTCCAGGATCAGGATGCGCGGCTTGGTCATCAGCCAGCGCGCGATCAGCACCTTCTGCTGGTTGCCGCCCGAAAGGTTCTCCACCGTCTCGTCGAGATCCGGCGTCTTGACCCGGAGCGCGCGGACCATCTCGGCGCAGCTGGCGCTCAGCTTGGATTGGCGCACGAAGCCCTGGCCCGAGTGGTCCCGCACGGAGGCGATCTGCATGTTCTCCAGCACGGAAAGCATGAGGAACAGGCCGTTCAGCTTGCGGTCCTCGGTCAGCAGCGCCATGCCGTGGCGCAGCGCCTGCGCCGGGTGGGTGATGCGGACCGGCTTGCCGTCGATGAGCACTTGGCCCGCGGTCGCCGGCGTCACGCCGAACAAGGTTTCCGCCACGTTGGTGCGGCCGGCGCCGACCAGCCCGGCCAGGCCCAGGATCTCGCCGCGCCGCAGGTCGAAGCTCACGTCCCGGAACACGCCGTCGAGCGAAAGGCCCCGCGCGGACAGCACGGCCTCGCCGATCTTCGCCTCGCCCTTGGGGAACAGGTGCGTCAGCTCGCGCCCGACCATGAGCGCGATCAGCCGGTTCTGGTCGAAGGCGGACGCCGCGTCGGTGGCCACGTGGCGCCCGTCGCGGAACACCGAGATCTCGTCCGAGATGGCGAAGATCTCGCCCATCTTGTGCGAGATATAGACGATGGCCTTTCCCCCGTCCCGCAGCCGGCGGATGATGCGGAACAGGTGGGCGGCCTCATGCTCGGTGAGGGAGGAGGTCGGCTCGTCCATGATGAGGACCTGGGAGTCGTAGGACACCGCCTTGGCGATCTCCACCAGCTGCTGGTTGGCGACCGCCAGGTTGCCCACCCGCTCCTCCGGGTCGAGCAGGAGGCCGAGCCGCTCCAGCAGCGCCGCGGTGCGCCGACGCAGCGCCGCGTGGTCCACGAAGCCGAAGCGGCGCGGCTCCCGGCCCACCCAGATGTTCTCCGCCACCGTCATGTGCGGCACCAGGTTCAGCTCCTGGTGGATCATGGCGATGCCGCAGTCCTGGGCGTCGCGCGGGCCGGCGAAGCGGCGGGGCTGGCCGCCGGCGCGGATTTCCCCGGTGGTCGGCTGGATCACCCCGGCCAGGATCTTCATCAATGTGGACTTGCCGGCGCCGTTCTCGCCCATGAGCGCGTGCACCGAGCCAGGGCGAAGGCGCAGGGTGACGTCCTCCAGCGCCTTGACGCCCGGGAACTGCTTGGACACGCCGATGGCTTCCAGCAGGTACTCCCCCGGCGCGGCGTGGGGGGCGGGCCGGTCGGCGGCGGCGGATTGCGCTGGCATGGCTTGTCCCCTCCTCATGCGGCCGGCGCCTGGGCCTGCTCCGCCATTCCGGCGCGGATGAACGCTATGCTTTCGCGCAGCGCCAGCGCCGGGTCGTCCAGGTCCTGGACGCTTCGGGCGAACGGCTCGAAGGAAAGCGGGCCGGCGTAGCCGCCGCGCAGGAGGGCGCGGATCTGCTCCAAGTTGCCGAGGCGGTCGCCCCGGCCGACCAGGACGCGGTGCCCGTCGCGCATGTCTGCGCGGGACAGGCCCGGGTCCTCCACCCCGGACACATGGACCAGCCCGGTCCGCTCCGGGAACATCTCGGCCTCTCCCGCCAAGTGGTGATGGAAGGTGTCGTGGAGCACGGCAAAGGCCCGGCCGCCGTCCACGGCGTCGATCGCGTCCAGCGCGGTCCGCTTCAGCCGCAAGGAGCTTTCTTCGAAGCCGAGCGGCTCGACCAGGCCGGTCAGCCCATGGTCGAGCAGGATGGGTTTCAAGGCGGCCAGCGCCCGTTGGAGGTCCGCGCGCCGCTCCGCCTCGCCCCGGCGGTCGTCGCGCGCGTTCAGCGGGCAGAGCACGAGGGCGCGCGCACCGCAGTCCCGGGCGTAGGCGGCGAGCGCCGCGGCGTCCGCCTCGCGTGCCCTGTCCCAAAGATTGAATCGCTGCAGGGCGTTGATGGAAAGGACGGCCACTCCGGCCGCCTCGGCCTCGCCCCGCACTCGGGCCGCCGGGGTCCCGTCCTCGATCTCTACGCCCGGCAAGTCGTTGCGCGCCTCCACCGCGTCCATGCCGAGGCTGCGGGCCAACGCCGCAAGGTCGGCAAAGCGCCGATGCGGCGCCACGATGTGATTCAATGCAAAGCCGAGCGCGTCCGGCATTCCCCGCGAGTCCTTCCCCCTGGCCCGGAACGGCGACGCGGCAGAGGGTGGGTCCAAGCCCGTCCCCGCCGTGCGAACGCCGGCCGTGGCTCTCGTTCTGCACGGATGGGTAGCAGAACGCGCCGGGGCGGCACCATCCGTGCAGACGTTAATTTGATGTGAATCCCCCAACTCTGGCCATCGCATCCCGCCCCCGCTCCGTTACGGTTGAAACCACAACGGGGGAGGAAACCGGGGATGAAGAAGCTGCTCGCCGCCGCGGCCGTGCTGCTGATGATGGCCGCGCCGGGCCACGCCAAGACGATCACCATCGGCGTCTCCATGGCGCTATTCGACGACAACTTCCTGACCAGCGTGCGCCAGGCCATGGCGGACTACGCGAAGACCGCGCCCGACGTGGAAGTCCAGTTCCAGGACGCGCAGGGCGACATCGGCCGCCAGATCAGCCAGGTGCAGAACTTCATGTCCCAGAAGGTGGACGCGGTCGTGGTCAACGTGGTGGACACCGCGGCGACGCAGAACATCACCAAGGCCGTCACCGGCGCCGGCATCCCGCTGGTCTATGTCAACCGCCGGCCGGACGCGAAGACGCTGCCGCCCAAGGTGTCGGTCGTGGCCTCCGACGACCTGGTGGCCGGGCGGCTGGAGATGACCGAGCTGGCCCGGCGCATGGGCGGCAAGGGCAACGTGGTGCTCATGCTGGGGGACCTCGCCAACAACTCGACGCAGGGGCGGACGGCGGGCAACAAGGAGGTGCTGGCCAAGAACCCCGGCATCAAGGTGGTGGAGGAGCAGACCGCCAATTTCGAGCGCACCAAGGCCATCGACCTGATGACCAACTGGCTGTCGAAGGGTATGGAGATCAACGCCGTCGCGGCCAACAACGACGAGATGGCCATCGGCGCCATCATCGCCCTTCGCCAGGCTGGACGCTCGGGGAAGGACGTTTTCGTGGGCGGGGTGGATGCGACGGCGGACGCGCTGGCCGAGATGCAGAAGGGCAGCTTGGCCGTGACCGTGTTCCAGGACGCCAAGGGCCAGGGGCGGAAAGCCATCGAGAACGCCGTCAAGCTCGCGCGGGGCGAAAAGGTGGAACAGTTCGATTTCGTGCCGTATGAGCTGGTGACGCCGGAGAACTACAAGACGTTCCTCAACAGGTGAACGCCGTGGGCGGACGGAGGCATCGCCGCCCCGTCTGCCCGCCGTCTTATCCGCCTGCCGCGGCCCACGCAGGGTTCCAGGCAGCGCCACGCCGCCCCTTACCTCACCGTGATGGACTGGGGCCACGACGGGCGCGACGATGCCGCCGGGCATCCGGACCGCGCCCCGCGCCTGACGGGCGAGGAATGGGACGGCATGGTCGCCAATATCCGGGCCATCGCGGACCTGGCTCGCGAGCGCCACGGCGTGCGCGCCGTGGTCCATCCCCACGCCGGCGGCACCATCGAGTTCGCCGACGAGATCGAGTGCATCGCCGCCGACATGCCGCCGGACACGGCCGGCTTCTGCCTCGACACCGGCCACGCCTTCTACGCCGGCATGGACCCCGCGGCATCGCTGGAACGGCACTCCGACCGGCTCGGCTACATCCACTTCAAGGACATCGGCCTCGCCGTGTTCCGCCGCATGACGGGCGAGCGGATCCGCTTCTTCGAGGCCTGCGCGCAAGGGGTCATGTGCCCGATCGGCCGGGGCGTGATCGACTACCCCGCCATTCACGCCCTGCTGGAACGCATCGGCTACGGGGGCTTCATCGCGGTGGAGCAGGAACGCGACCCGCTGAACGCGGGCGGCAGCCTTGCCGACGTGAAGGCGAGCCGGGATTACCTGAAGGGCATCGGCTTCTGACGAGAGATCGGGGAGAGGGAATTCGGGCCATGATCAACGGCGAACGGCAGACCGCGGCGCCGATCCGCTGGGCGATGGCGGGCGGCGGCCGGGGCAGCCAGATCGGCTACGTCCACCGCTCCGCGGCGCTTCGGGACCGCGCCTTCGATCTGGCGGCCGGCGCCTTCGACCTCGACCCCGGGCGTGGGCGCGCCTCCGGGATCGAGCTGGGCACGGTGCCTGAGCGCTGCTACCCCGACCATCTCGCCATGTTCGAGGCCGAGGCCCAGCGGGCTGACCGCATCCGGGCCGTCTCCGTCGCGACGCCGAACAACACGCACTTCGCAATCACCTCCAGGCCCGTGCCGTCCAGCACACGCGGCCGGCGCCCCGCCCAGCCCGCGAGCGCCGCCGCGTCCAGCCGCAGCGTGAGGCTGCCACGGCGGCGCACCCCGGCCTCAATGCGCCGGCCAGCTCGTGACCCGGGCGCGGACGCGCGGAATGCGCTAGCGGCGGGTGGGGCGGCGGGCGGCATTGCGCCCGAACGGCATGGAAGGACAGCAGCCCCGAGGCCGTTCCCCCTCGCCGCATCAGGCCCGACTTGGCGCGGGTCCGCTAGGGCCAGGGCTGGTGCCGCTATTGCCGCCGCAAGGTCATGGTGTAGCGGAACCGGTCGGCGGGATGCAGCGTGCGCGACAACTCAACCAGCCGGCGTCCGGCGGCGAAGTAGCGGCGGGTCACCAGCAGGGCCGGGCTGCCCGGCCTCGCGTTCAGCCGGCCGGCCGCCGCCGGCTCCAGCAAGGCCGCCTCGATCTCCTGCTCCACCTCGGTGATCGCCTCGCCATAGTGCCGCTCGATCTGGGAAAAGATGGCAGTGACGTGCGTGCGCGGCTCCGCCACCAATGCGGCGTAGCGGGCATCGACGAACACGGTCATCGCGCCGAGCGGGGCGGTGGCCTCCGCCTGCTCACGCAC
Organism: uncultured Acetobacteraceae bacterium; assembly: GCA_964247405.1. Taxonomy (GTDB): domain Bacteria; phylum Pseudomonadota; class Alphaproteobacteria; order Acetobacterales; family Acetobacteraceae; genus CAHJXG01. Next base: position 14,297 of record CAXTUQ010000024.1, on the reverse strand, counting down.
CCCGTCCAGCCGCAGCCAGGCGCGGCCAGCCCGGCAGGACAGTGCGGTGGCGAGGGCGCCGGATGCGGTCACGCGCTCGGCGCGTTCCACGCGGAACACGGTTTCCTCCGCGTAGCGGAACAACTCGGTCAGCGACTGGATGGCGTGATAGTAGCCGTGGGTGGGGCTCATCGCCTCCACCCGGGTGCCGACGCCCTTGCGGGCGGAGAGCAGCTTGCGTGCCCGCAGGTGGGCGATGGCCTGGCGCACCGTCTGCCGGCTTACGCCGAACCTGGCGGCCAGCTCGTTCTCGGTCGGGATCAGCGTTCCGACCGGGTAGTCCGCCGCGACGATCGACTGCTCCAGCGATTGCGCGACTTGCAGGTAGCGGGCGACTGGCATGGCGCTGCATAGCACCCTGCCATCCGGGAACGAAATGCCCCCATGCGCTGCTCCCTCAGGTCAGATCACGCCGCGTCGCTTCAGGTCGGCCATCTCGCCGGCCTTCACGCCGATGCGGCCGAAGATGGCGGCGTTGTCGGCACCCAGCGGCGGCGCGGCGCGGCAGGGCGTGACCTGCCCGTCCACCCGCACGGCGCCGGCCAGCATCGCCAACGGCTCGCCACCTTCCTGCCGCTCGAAGCTGGCGATCCGCCCGCTGTCGCGCACGAACGGGTTGTCCAGCGCTTGCGCCACGTCGTGCACCGGCGCGGCAGGGACGGCGCCGCCCAGCACCGACAGCCAGTCAGCCGTGGTGCGGGCGGACAGCGCCGCATCCATCTCCGCAGTCAGGGCCTCGCGGTTGGCCAGGCGGTCCTCCAAGCGGGCGAAACGGGGATCGGTGATCCAGGCCGGGCGACCGATCTTCTCCGCCAGCACGGGCCAGAACTTCTTCTTGTTGCACATCAGGAATATCCAGCCATCCCTGGTGCGGTACAGCTGCGATGGGGTCAGCGACGGGTGCGCCGACCGCGGCTCGCGCCCCTGCAGGTGCCCCGCATTGAGATACCAGGTCGCCAGGTAGTTCAGGTTCTGCAAGGCCGTGTCGAACAGGCTCACGTCCACGTCCATGCCCCGCCCAGTCTGCCGCGCCCCCAACACGCCGGAAACCAGCGCGAAGGCGCAGGTCAGCCCGGTCATCATGTCGACGACCGACAGGCCGAACCGGCTTGGCGGCCCGTCCGGCTCACCAGTTAGGCTCAGGTATCCGGCTTCCGCCTGCATCAGGTAATCGTAGCCGGGCCAGCTGCGGCGCGGCCCCTCGCGGCCGTATGCCGATAAATGGGCGCAGACGATGGCCGGGTTGACCTCCTGCAACGCGGCGTAGGTGAGGCCCAATTTCTCCGGCAAGTCGCCGCGCAGGTTGTCCAGCACGGCATCGGCCTCGCGAACCAGCGCGTGCAGCAGCGCCTTGCCCTCCGGCGCCTTGATGTTGAGCGTGATCGACCGCTTGTTGCGGTTGAACGACTGGAAGAAATGCGTGTCGCCGGGGCCGAAGCTGAACGGCCCGACGTTCCGGCCGACGTCGCCACCCTCCGCCGGGTTCTCCACCTTGATCACCTCGGCGCCCATGTCGGCCAGAAACATGGAGCCGAACGGCCCGGCGCCGTACTGCTCCACGGCAATGATCGTCACGCCGTCCAACGGCAGCGGCCGGGTGGGCGCCTGCTGGGGGTTCGGGCTCGCTCCGTCCATGCGCGCGGCTCCTAGATGCGGTTGCGTTCGATCAGGCGCTTGGCGATCAGCAGGCGCTGCATCTCGTTGGTGCCCTCGCCGATCACCAGCAACGGCGCATCGCGGTACAGCCGCTCGACCACGAACTCCTTGCTGTAGCCGTAGCCGCCGAAGATGCGCATGGCCTCCGCGGCGTTCTCCATGGCGGCCTCCGTGGCGAACAGCTTGGCCATGCCGGCCTCGTAATCGCTGCGGTCGCCGCGATCCAGCGCCACGGCTGCGGCGTCGGTCAGCATGCGCGCGGCGGTCACGCGCGTGGCCATGTCGCCGAGCTTCAGCGCGACGGCCTGGTGCTCGTGGATCGGCTTGCCGAATGTCTTGCGCTGCTGGCTGTAGCGCACCGCCTCATCCAACGCCGCCTGCGCGATGCCCACGCCCCGGGCGGCGACGTTGACGCGGCCCAGCTCCAGCCCGGCGATGGCGCACACCATGCCACGGCCCTCGACCCCCCCGATCAGCCGGTCGGCGGGGACGCGGTAGTCCTCGAACACCAGCTCCGCGCTGTCGATGCCCTTGTAGCCGAGCTTGTGCAGCTTGCGGCCGACCCGGAAGCCCGGGCCCTTCTCGGCCAGCAGCATGCTCATGCCCTTGTGGCGCGGCTCCGCTGAGGCGTCGGTCTTCACCAGCAGCGCGAAGCAGCCGCCCATGATCCCGTTGGAGATCCATGTCTTGGTGCCGTTGACCACGTACTCGTCGCCGACCCGGCGCGCCGTGGTGCGGATGGCCTGCAGGTCGGTGCCGGCATCCGGCTCCGTCAGCGCCAGCCCGCCGCGCAGCTCCCCGGTGGCGAAGCGGGGCAGGAACTCCCGCTTCTGCGCCTCGGTCCCCATGCGGTCCACGATGCGCGCCATGATGAGGTGGGAGTTGATGATGCCGGAGACCGACATCCAAACGGCGGCGATCCGCTCGATGATCTTGACGTAGGTGGAGGGGCGCAAGCCCAGGCCGCCATGCTCGGCGGGGATCACCGCGCCGAACAGGCCCAGCTCCTTCATCCGCTCCACGATCTCGGCGGGATACTCGTCGTCATGCTCGAGCTGCATGGCGACCGGACGGACGTGCCGTTCCAAGAAGCGGTCAACGGAGTCGAGCATCAGGCGCTCGTTGCCTTGCTCGTCGTTGCTGAGTTCGATCGGGGTGACGACGTTCATGGCCATGGTCTCCGGTCAGAGTGCGGCGGCGAAAGCGGCGGCAGAGGGTGCGGCCTCCAGCCCCAGGATTGCGGTCCGCACGTGGTCGGCCGCCTCGGCGCCGAGTGCGAGGGCGGCGTTGCCCTGATACTTCGCCACGATGTCGTCGTTGGAGAGCGGCCGGTCCGGCGCGCCGCGGTTCACCGCCTCCCGCTGGCGCAGCGTGCGTCCGTCGATGGTGTGCACCACGAGTTCGCCCGAGTAGGCGCGCGGGAACGTCGTCTCGGGATCGACCGCGTAGCCGATGCGGCCGGCCAAAGCGAGGATGTCGCGGTCGCCGGTCGCGTCCAGTTCGGCCAGGGTGAGTTGCCCGCGGGTGAGTGCCGCGGCAACCAGGAAGGGGATGGAGAACTGGGCGTCGTAGGTGTTGGCCGGGCGGCGCTTGTTGGCTTCCGGCTCGCAGACCACGGGGACCACCTGCGCGGGCACCAGAGCCTCGACCCGCTCCACCTGATCCGGCCGCAGCCCGGCCTGCCGCAGCAGCAGCGCGGCGTCCACGCTGGCGTGGGTGAAGTGACAGGCGGGGAACGGCTTGATCGCCGTGCGCTCCAACTCCCAGATCTCGCCGAGCCCAGCCGTGGCCAGCGACAGGTCGCAACCCGCAAGCCCGCCCGCGGCGTAGAGGTTGTAAAGCCCGAAGCGGCCGGCATACGGGTTGGAAGCGCCGACGAAATCCTGGCCAGCCAAGGCGGCTGCGGTGATGCCGGCCTGTGCTGCCCAGCCGGGATGCAGGCGCTTGTTCCACGCCCCGTCCTCCAGGAATTCCAGGCTGCCGGATGCCATGGACAGCGCGATCCCCTGCGCGCCCGTCATCGCGCGCGCGCTCAGCCCCATCAAGCGCCCGGCGGCCAGCGTTGCGCCGAATATTCCGGCCACGCCGGTCGGGTGAAAGCCATGGTCGTGGAATGCGCCTCGGCCGACGGTGCCGACACGCGCCGTCACCTCCATGCCGATGATGTAGGCGAGCAGCATCGCCTCCCCGGACGCACCCGTCAGCATTGCGGCCGACAGCGCCGCGGGAAACGACGTCACGGTGGGATGCACGACACCGTCCAGATGGGTGTCGTCGAAGTCCATGCCGTGGCACAGTATCCCGTTCAGCAATGCCGCGTCCCGTGGCGGCAGGCGGGCGGCCATGCCGATCACCGGGACGTTTCCGGAGCCGGACAGCCCGCTGACCGCGGTCAGGGCGCGGTGCGCGAACTCATTCTGAGCGGACACGTAGGCGATGCCGACGGCGTCCAGGATGTGGTGCGCCGCCCGAGTGCGCACGCGCTGCGGCACGTCGCCGGCCCGCAAGGTGGCCGCGAATTCGGCCAGGCGGGCAGCCGGGTCGGGCAAGGCGCTTCGCGCACCGGAGGGCGCAGTGCCGATTTGGCTGATCTCGTTCATGCTGCATCTCCCTGCGGGATGGTGGCCGCTTTGGCGGCCCGCTTGGCGATCAGGCTTATGCGATCGAAGGTCACGAAGATGGTGCCGTCCGCCTTGAACCCCTCGGTGCGGGTGGTGACGACCCCCTGGGTCGGGCGCGAGCGGCTTTCCCGCACGTCCAGCACCTCCGACCGGGCATAGACCGTGTCGCCGGGGAAAACCGGCGCAGTCAGCTTGATCTCCTTCCAGCCCAGGTTCGCGATGGCGTTGAGGCTGACGTCGTCCACCGTCATCCCCAGCACGATGGCCAGCGTCAGCCCGCTGTTCACGAGCGGCTTGCCGAACTCCGATTGTGCGGCGAAATGGGCGTCGCAATGCATCGGATGGCGGTTCATCGTCATCAGGCTGAAGTTGATGTTGTCAGCCTCGGTGATGGTGCGGCCCGGCCAATGCCGGTAAACGTCGCCCACCCGGAAGTCCTCGAGGAAGCGGCCGTGCCCGCTCGCCGTTTCCGCGATGGAATCCATTTGTTCCTCCAACTCCGCCTCACGACTGTTCATTCGTTCCACGTTGCCAGCCAGCATGTATGGACATATGCTCGCCAATGATGGACAGCAACCCTTCCGCCGCTTTGCGCCGTTCCTGCCTGTTCGTGCCCGGCAACCGGCCGGAGCGGGTGGACGTGTTTGCTCGCTGACGCCGACACGTTATCAATCGCGTAAAGAACAACGGAGGTCACGTCGTGCCCATGCGTGAAGACGGGCTCACCATCACCCCGATCGCGGGCGCGCTGGGCGCAGAGATCGGCGGCGTCAATCTGTCGGCCGACCTGCCCGACCAAACCATCGCCGACATCCGCCGCGCCTGGCTGGCGCATGGAGTGGTGTTCTTCCGCGACCAGGACCTGCCGCCGGCGCGGTTGCTGGCCTTCGCACGGCGTTTTGGCGCGGTGCTGGAATACCCGTTCGTGCGCGGCCTGCCTGAGTTCCCCGAGATCATCCCCGTTGTGAAGCTCGAACACGAGCGGCACAATTTCGGCGGCGTCTGGCATACTGACACCGCCTACCTCGACCAGCCGCCCATGGCGACGATGCTGGTGGCGCGCGAGGTGCCGCCCTTCGGTGGCGACACGCTGTTCGCCAGCGGCTGCCGCGCGTATGACGCGCTGTCGGACGGGATGCGGCGCATGCTGGACGGGATGCACGCCGTCAACAGCTCCGCCAAGGCCGAAGTCACCAAGACGCGGGAGGACCGGGTCAAGGACAGCCCCCGCGACGACGCCCGCAGGGAGTACAACGCCGAGCATCCGGTGGTGCGAACCCACCCCGAGACCGGCCGCAAGGCGCTTTACGTGAACGGCGCGCATACCCAACGCTTCGCCGGCATGACGGACGAGGAAAGCGCCCCGCTGCTGGCCTACCTGTTCCAGCATCAGGTCAAGCCCGAGTTCACCTGCCGCTTCGCCTGGCGACCGGGCTCCGTGGCGTTCTGGGACAATCGGTGCGCGCTGCACAACCCGGTCAACGACTACCACGGCCACCGCCGGGTGATGCACCGGGTGACGCTGGCGGGCGATACCCCGCGCTAGCTGCCCGCCCGAGCAGTCGGCGGGGCGAGGGTTTGGCCGAAATGGCGCTGGAGGACGTAGGCGATGTCGGCAAAGCAGGAGCCGTGCCGCACCACCTCCAGCGTTTCCACGTTCAGCAACGTGGACGATGCCGCGTAGGGGTGGAAGCGTTGCAGGCCATGGTCGATCACCACGTCGGCGATGCCCGTGATCTCCGGCGGGATGTCCTCTGCCCGGAATTTCGTGCCGGTCAGCGTCAGGTTGGCGGAGGAGCCGAACAGCAGCTTGCCGGCTTCGTGGCTCAGCGCGGTGAGCGCCGCGTGGAAACGCCCGGCGTTCAGCAGCATGGCGATCGTGCCGCCCTGCGAGCTGTCGGCGACCATTCCGTCCTCACAGGCGGCAATCGCCGGATGATCGGCCCGGAACGGGGCTATGCAGCCCAGCGGCAGGTCGTAATCGACCGTGACGGCCGCCACGATCTCCCGCGCCCGGTTGCTGCATACGTGCAGGTCGCGCTGCCAGGCGGAATTGGCAACCAGCGCGTTGCGCTTGCTCGCCTGGCGCCCCTTGGCGCGGAACACGCGCTGCAAGGCGGACGCGGAACCGCCGAGCACCGAGTAGCCGATGTCGTTCGGCACCACGGCGATGCCGCCTGCCTGCAACGCGGCAAAGGCACGCGCGGCGTCGCCTGCGATGTCGAACAGCGCCATGCCGTCAGGCGTCGGCGCGTGCCGGCGCCGGTTGGGACACGGGATCGCGCTCGGCCCACGGATTCAGCGCTTCCAGCGAAGTCCGCCGGGTTTCGACTCCGAAGAACCCGACGAGCACCGCTTGCACCATCAACAACCCGGCAACCAAGCCGATGACGCCGTCAACCCCGGTCGAGGCATACAGCGGCACGATGACCTGCGGGGTGACGATGGTCATCAGCCTTCCTGCCATGTTGCAGAAGCCCGTGCCGCGCATGCGGATTTCGGTCGGGAACAGCTCCGGCACATAAAGGGCCCAACCGATCGCCACCAGCACGTACACCGCCGTGATCAGCAGGAAGCCGAGCAAGGTCACCAGCATGGGATCGTTGCTTTGCGGATAAGCGGCGCCGATCGCGATTGCGACCAGGGAGAAGGTGATGATGCAGGTCTTGCGGCCCCAGCGGTCCGCCAGCCAGAACCCGACCAGCGCGCCGACCGGGCCGCCGAACATCATCAGCGTCGTGTAGTTCAGCGAGGTGACGATGCTCATGCCTTGCTTGACCATGAAGGTCGGCAGGAAGGCGATGAACCCGTACACGGCGGTGTTCAACGCGATGAGGACCGTGCTGCCCAGCACCGTTCTCATCAGTACGCCCGGGGCGAACAGGGAGAAGATCGAAGTTCGGGCTTTCACCACGGGAGAGGTGATCGGGGCCGGCGGGAGGCCGCCGGACGGGGCGGCCTGGCGCTCGATCTCCGACATGACGGCTTCCGCCTCGGCATCGCGCCCCTTGGCTTCCAGCCACCGCGGCGATTCCGGCATGGAGCGGCGCATGAACCACACGACGAGCGCACCGATGCCGACGATCACGAACATCCAGCGCCAGCCATAGTTCGGTATCACGACCCGGCTGACCAGGGCAGAGACGAACAGGGCGGAGTTGGTGATGACGGCGAGCCCGGTGCCCCAGCGTCCACGGCTGAGCGGCGGCACGAACTCGCTGATGGTGACGTAGCCGACCACGATCTCGGCGCCGAGGCCGAGGCCCATGAAGAAGCGGGCGGCGATCAGCCATCCCATGCTGGGCGCCATGGCGCCGGCCAGCGAGGCCAGCCCGAACAGCAGGAGGTTCACCTGGTACGCGGCGCGACGGCCGAACCGGTCGCCGAATATGCCGGCAAACCAAGCGCCGATCACCATTCCAGCGAAAGTGGAGGAGATGAAGTTCGCGTTCATCGCCGGGGTTGACCACCCGCTCGCGACCAGCGTGGCGAGCACGCTGCCTTGCAGGTAGATCTCGAACGCATCGAGGAACATGCCGCCTGCGATCAGGCTCAGCAATCTGTAATGGAAGCGGCTGACAGGCAGCCGATCCAGGCGAGCACCGGCGTTCACCATGACGTCTTCGTCTCCGATCCCGGGTCTTCGGCCCTTGTTTCAGCCGAGCGTCAAAGCCGGACCGTGATGCCGAAGCGTTGCTGGAATATCCCGCCCAGGCGCTCCCATTCCACGCCGCGGCGGACGAAGCGGAAGTCGCGGAAATCGATGATGGTGCTGGAGGCGCCTTCGGCGTTGGCGTATTTTGCCGTGCCGCCGTCGATGGCGATCGACGCCGCCTGGCGGATCTCCGGCTCGACATCGGCCAGCCGGTACTTGCTGCCGGTCATCGACCGGTTCGCCGATGACATTGAGCACGCGGCCCAGCGTTTCACGGCCGTGTCGCGGGCCATGGCCCGGCTGGCGACCGCGTCGTGCCATCGCCCGGCGTTGATCAGCATGTCCAGCGTTCCGGCCTTGGTCGAGCTTCCCAGCACGAACGGGTCGAGCCGCCGGAGCAGCGGGTGGTCCGCGCGGTATGGGGCGACGATGGAGAACGGCAGTTGGCATTCCTCCACGATCACCCGGGCGATCCTGTGGTGCTCCGGCGGCATGACATGGATGTCGCGTGACATCTCCCAGTTGGCGAACATGCCGGACGGCTTGTCGTAGCTGCGGTTCTTCGCCGTGAAGATGGACCGTATCCCGCTTGCCGTCGTCCCGATCACCGCGTAGGCGACGTCCAGCGGCAGGATCGCGATGCCGCCCGCTGCCATGGCGTCGAGCACGCGCTCCGCATCCGCCGCCACGTCCTGCGTGGCGGATGCAGGCTCCTTTGTTTCGGACATCGTCTTTCCTCCGCGCTTGTCCGCGCTTGTATGGACATAAGCTTATCGAGATGTCGTTGCTGCGGTCAATGGCCGATGGCGCGGACGCTCAAGCCTCCGCCGACGCGATGACGCCGTCTGCCCGCAGTCTCGCCCGCTCGGCCTCCGGCACGTCCAGCATGGCCAGCACCTCGTCGCTGTCGCGCCCCAGGCGCTGTGCCAGCCGCGTGGTGGCGCGGGCGAGGCCGGTGCGCTCCAATGGATTGCGCAGCAGGGGGATGGTGCCCTCGGTTGGATGCTCGACCTCGCGGATCAGGTTGCGCGCGGCGGCGTGGCTGGAGCGGACGGCTTCCTCCGCGCTGTGCACCGGGACGACGGGCAGCGCCCGCGCGTCCATGGCGGCGGCGATGCTGTCGCGGTCCAGCGAGAGGCAGTACGCCGCGATCGCCTCGCGGTAGGCCGTGTTGCGCTCGCCATGGGTGGAGAGCCGGCTCTCCAGCGCTTCGTCGGCATCGGCGAGGTCGTTGCGGCCGATCACGTCGCAGAACTGCACCCAAAACCGGGTTTCCAACAGGCAGACCGCGATGCGTTTGCCGTCACGCGTCGGATAGATGTCGTAGCGCGGGTTGGCGCCCCAGACCTCGATCCCCGGGCGGCCGCTGCCGCCGGCACGGCGCACCAGCCCGCCGGCCAAGGAGATGTTTCCCATGGCGAACAGGCAGTCGTGCATGGAAAGGTCCAGGTGGCATCCCCGGCCGGTGCGGTCGCGCCGCCGCAGCGCTGCCAGCATCCCGATCGCCGCCATCGCCCCGGCGGCGTAGTCGGCGGCCAGGAACGACGGCATCGTCTGGCCCGACACGTCCAGCACGCCGGCCATCGCCTGAATGGCGAGGTCGTGGCCGGCAATGCCTGACCACGGGCCGTCCTCGCCGAACCCGGTGATCGAGCAGTGGATGATGCCGGGGTTGACCGCCCGCGCGCACGCGTCGTCAATGCCCAGCTTCGCCGCGACCCCGACGCGGAAACCCTCGACCGCCACGTCTGCCCATTGCAGCAGGCGCCGCACGACGCCCTGTCCTTCCGGCCGGTCCAGCTCGAGGCCGAGGAAGCGCTTGTTGCCGTTCACGCCGAGGAAGTAGCAGCTGTCGCTGCCGAAGCGCGGCGGGTTGTGCCGGCTGGGGTCGCCGGTGCCGGGCCGCTCCACCTTGATCACGTCGGCGCCGAGGTCGGCCAGCATCTGGGTCGCCCACGGACCGGGGAGCAAGCGGCTGAAGTCAACGATGCGCACGCCTGCCAATGGCAGGTCCGCATCGTCCGCGGCGTCGGGTCCGGACATCTACGCGCCTTCCATGGCGGCGGTGATCTTGTTCGGCATGGCGTCTGCTCCTGCTGTCGAACGCGGGGAGCCGTCCGCCACGCGCGATTTTCATGGGAACGGGTCCACGTGGGCGCATTACGCCGGGAGGCGGCGGACGTCCAGCGCCTGCTCCAGCCACAGCATCGCATCGCGCAGCGCCAGGAACGCGCCGCCATGCTGCACATCCACCCGCCTGCCCGCACCACGCCTGCACGTGCTGACCGACAATGGCAGCGGCTTCACGCCCGCCTTTGCCAAAGCCTGCACGACCCTTGGCGCCCAGCATCGCCACACAAAGCCGCGCACGCCGCAAACCGATGGCAAGGACGAGCGCGGTCCCCTCCTGCGCAGGCTTCGTGCCGAGCCTTACGGTGCAGCGACCCCGCCTTCCGGAACCTCGACGGGGTTCATGGTTTTACGCAAAACGGGTTGGAACCCCACCCCGGGACTGAACAGGTAGGCCACCTGGACGCGCTGAATCGAACTTCCGGTTCGACTGTTACAGGAATGCCAACTCGTTCCGGGCACTCAGCCGAAGTCGCGCGGCAGCGCCAGCTTGAGCGTCGCAAGGGACTTCTTGACCCCGGTCAGCGGCTCCATGCCCATGTCCTCCATCTCCAGGCTCACGGGGCCGTTGTAGCCGGCGAAGCGGGCGACGGCGAAGAACTCCTTCCACCACCGCACGTCGTGGCCGTGGCCGAGCGCCACGTAGTTCCAGGACCGCTTCGCGATCTCGTCCATGCGGCAGGTGTCGATCAGGCCGTTGACGCCCACAGGCCCGCGCTCCCGGCGCACGTCCTTGGCGTGCATGAAGTGGATCGCGTCGCCGAGGACGCGGAGCGCGACGATGGGGTCGCCGCCCATCCACATGTGGTGGCTCGGGTCGAAGTTCATGCCGATCACGGGGTCCACGTGCTCCCGCAGCCGCAGCATGTTCGCGGGGTTGTGGATCATGGTGGCGCCGAGGTTCTCGATCGCGACCTTGACGCCGCACTCCTTGGCGAGCGCCGCGGCTTTCTGCCAGTAGGGGATCAGCACCTCCTTCCATTGGTAGTCGAGCGCCTTCTCGTGCTCGGGCAGGATGACGTGGGTGATCCAGTTCGGCACGGCGTCGGCCGGGCCGCCGCCGGGGCAGCCGGACATCATCACCACGGTCTTCACCCCGAGCTTCCCGGCGAGGCGGAACGTCTTCTCGACAACCGCCCGGTGCGCCGCGCCGCTTTCGCCGGGGTGCAGCTGGTTGCCCGAGCAGTTGAGTGCCGAGACCGCGAGGCCGCGGCGCCCAATCGCGTCCGTGAACCGGGCGCGGGCCGTCTCGCTGTCCAGCAATTCGTCCAGGCGCAGGTGCGGCGCCTTGGACCAGTTGCCGCAGCCAAGCTCGACGGCCTCGAAGCCGAGCTTTGAGGCCGTGTCGAGCATGTCCTCGAATTGGAGGTGGCCGAGGATATCGGTCACCAGGCTCATCTGCATCATCGTTCGTCCTCCTTCGGCGGGTGGGGTTGCGCGCGGACCCGCCCCGTTACTCGACGGGCACGTCCCCGCCGCTTTCCGCCGACCGCACGACGGCCTTGATGAGACGGAGATTGCGCAAGCCCTCCTCGAAGGGCGGGCAAGGCGGCAAGTGGTCGAGGCCCGCGACCTGCTCCAGGAAGGCACGCGCCTGGAAGACGAACAGGTCGTTCTGGCCGTAGTTGCAGCCCGGGAAATCCATGGGCAGGCCCCCGGCGAAGTTCGGGTGGGCCGGGCCGATCAGGACCTGGCGGCAGCCGTTCGTCGCCCCGTCAGGCCCGCCATCGGCGAAGCCGAACTCGCCGGCCCGCGCCAGGTCGAACGTCGCGGCCCCCCGCTCCGCGAACAGCTCGAAGCCGAGCGAATTGGGCAGCCCGAAGGCGACGCGCGACGCCGAGAAGGTCCCGGTCGCACCCGACGCGAAACTGGCTGCGAAGGTCACGAGGTCCTCGTTCTCGACAGGCTCGCGCTCGTCGCTGACGGCCGCCGCGGCGGCATGGCCCACCACGGCGCCGAGCGGGACGGGGCGCTCGGCGACGATGGTGGACAGCACCGCGCCGCGGACGGAGCGGATCGGGCCGCAGACGAACTCGGCTGTGTCCAGGAGGTGGCTGCCGATGTCGGACAGGGCGCCGGACCCCGGGCCGCCCTTGTAGCGCCAGCTGATCGGCCCGCGCGGGTCGCAGCCGTAGTCGCACCAGTAGTGCCCGTTGAAGTGGACCGGCCGCCCAATGGCGCCGCGCTCGACCTGCTGCTTGATCGCGGCAATGGCCGGCGAGCGCCGGAAGGTGAAGCCGATTGCGGCCGTGATGCGTGATGGCCCGGCCGCGTCGACCATGGCCTCGGCGTCCTCAAGCGAAGGGGCGAGCGGCTTTTCGCACAGGACGTGCTTGCCGGCGGCCAGCAGGCCCTCGACGATCTCCCGGTGCAGGTGGTTCGCGACGACCACGCTCACGGCATGGATGTCCCGGGCCGCGGCGACCGCCCGCCAATCCGTTTCGGCCCGCTCAAAGCCGAACCGCTTGGCCGTGTCGGACGCGGCGGTGCGGTCAACGTCGCAGATTGCCACGAGCCGGATTTCGGGGAGGTCGGGCCGATACAGCGTCGGCGCCGAGCGGTAGCCGGCCGCATGGGCGCGGCCGGCCATGCCGGCGCCGATCACCGCGACGCCGATGGAGCTTGCAGCCATGTTTCATCCCCTTGGAGTTGTTCCTGGCCGGCTCCGGACCGCCTCGCTGACTGGGCAGATAGGCAGGCGGCCCAGCCGCACGGCCCGCCTAGCGGTTCGCGTAGGCCTGCATGTTCTCGGGCGTGACGAGTTCGTAGGGGATCAGCACGAAGGTCTCGACCTTCTCGCCCCGGGCGAGCTTGACCGCGGCGTCCACCGCGCCCTTGCCCTGGCCTGTGGCGTCCTGGAACACGGTGACGGCGAGATTGCCCTTTTTCATCTCGGCGAGCGCGTCGGGTGTCGCGTCGATGCCGCCGATGCACATCTTCTTCGGCTCCCTGCCGGCTTGCTGCAGGGCGATGATCGCGCCGATCGCCATCTCGTCGTTGTTGGCGGCGATGGCGTCGATCTTCTGGCCCGTGGTGAGCCAGTTGTTCATGAGGTCGATGGCCTGGTTGCGCAGGTAGGCGGCCGACTGCTCAAGGACGACCTTGATGCCGGGGTTCTTGGCGATCACCTCCTTGTTCCCGGTGGTGCGTTCCTGGGTCGCGTTGCTGGCCAGCTCGCCCAGCATGATCGCCAGGTCGCCCTTGCCCTTCATGCACTTCGCAAGCCCCTCCATCTGCAACCGGCCCGAGACCACGTGGTCTGAGACCACCACGGCGACCTTCGGGGGCAGCTTCTCGTCGAGGCCTGGGCCCAGATTCACATAGACCAGCGGGATGCCGGCCCGCGTCACCATCCTGGTCATGCCCTGGGTCGCGGAGGTGTCCGCCGCGTTCACGATGATGGCGTCCACGCCCTGGGCGATGAAGTTCTGGACCTGGCTGAGCTGCCGGCCGACGTCGCCCTGCGCGTCCTCGAACTGGACGTCCACGTCCCCCATGGCCTTGGCCTGCACCTGGATGGCGTCGCGGACCTTCACCAGGAACAGGTGCTCCGAGCGCGACATCGCCACGCCGACCGTGAGCGTCTTGGCAGCGGCGGGGGACGCGAGCAGCAGCGCCGCGCAGGCGGCGAAGGCATGTTTCATTGGGCGTTTCATCACGTTTTCTCCAGGTTTCTTGTGGCGCAGCCGCACAGGGCTTTCGCGCAAAGCTATCCGACGCCGCAGGCGCTGGAACGTCTTGCGAGGGGGCGAGTTGATGTGTTTCGATCAAGCGCGCCGCCCTCGGGAGCGGCGGGGGTTGGGCATGTCTCAAGGGCAGCGGGCCGGTTTGCAGGACGTGGCGGCGCGGGCGGGGGTGGGCGTCGCGACCGTGGACCGCGTGCTCAACGAACGGGGCGGCGTGCGCGTGGACACTGCGCGCCGGGTGATCGAGGCGGCACGCGCACTCGGGCTGCGGCGCACTCTGCCGCTGCCCTACGCCCGCCGCGCGCGGCTCGACGTGCTGCTGGCGCGGCTGGAAACGCCATTCGGCCTGCGGCTGCAGCAGGCCTTCGCCCGGATCGCGGCGACGCTCGACCGCTCGGTTGTCGTGTAGCGCAGCGTGCTTGACCAGTCGGACCCGCGGCTGGTCGCGCGGCGCGTGCACGAGAGCGCCGCGGACGGGCTGATCCTTTACTGCGAGGAGCACCCCGCCAC
>CAXTUQ010000023.1:9711-22068 GCA_964247405.1 uncultured Acetobacteraceae bacterium | reverse complement strand
CGGGGTTCGGCAGGCGGGCCGGCGCCGGGGCGGCAGCGTGCGCGGCCGGGCTGCGCCTGCGCCTGGCCGCGCAGGTGGTGTCCTGAGCTAAACGCCGCGGCTCATGGCCTGGATCGGCGGCTGCACGTCGTCGGCCAGCGGCGACTTGTAGGGCGTGTCGCGGGTGCGCTCCTGCAAATCGGCCTTGGCGCGCTCGATCAGCGCCGGGTCCTGCAAGGCGTCGAGGGCGGTGCCGGCCATCACCTTGGCGACGTGCACGAGGCCCTTGTGCGCCGCCGGGCTTTTGCCTTGCGCGGTCAGTTGCCAGGAGTGGAACGGCGTGCCGACGGCGCAGGTGGCGCCGCGCGCCTGCACCGTGGGCACCACCCAAGACACGTCGCCCACGTCCGTGCTGCCGTTGCCGCCCCGGCCGCGGGCGCCGAACGGGATGACGAAGTCGCACATCGGCAGGTCGCGCCGCACCGGGACGCCGGCGCGGTCGAACGCCGCCGCGATGTCGGCGTCGGACAGCGTGGCGCGGATACGCTCGGCATAGGCGCGGTCGGCGTCGTCGAACTCGGGCGGGCCGAGGCGCTGGAAGTTGTCGTGCATCGCCTGCTCCAGCGGCGTGTTGGCCATCAGGTTGCTGACGGCGCTGACCGTCTGCGCGCTGACGGTGGTTTCCGTCATCAACGCCGCGCCCTCGGCGATCTTGCGCACCCGGGCCACGAGCGCGGTGAGGCCCGCAAGGTCCCGGGCGCGGATCAGGTAGCGCACCTTGGCCCGCGCCTGCACCACGTTCGGCGCGATGCCGCCCGCATCGAGGTAGGCGTAGTGCACCCGCGCGTCGTCCGGCATGTGCTCCCGCATGTAGTTCACGCCGACGTTCATCAGCTCCACGGCGTCCAGCGCGCTGCGTCCCAAATCCGGCGCCGCGGCGGCGTGGCTGGCCCGGCCGACGAAGGTGAAGTCGATCCGCGTGTTGGCGAGGCTCACCGCCTCGTTCACGCCGGAGAACGACGCCGGGTGCCAGGAGATCGCGACGTCCACGTCGGCAAACGCGCCGTCCCGCACCATGAAGCCCTTGGCCGCGCCGCCTTCCTCCGCCGGGCAACCGTAATAGCGCACGCGTCCGGGCGTGCCGGACTGCGCCAGCCAGTCCTTGACCGCGGAGGCCGCCAGCATCGCCGCCGAGCCGAGCAGGTTGTGGCCGCAGCCATGGCCGACGCCGCCCTGCCCGTCCACGGCGCGCTGCTCGTCCAGCCCTGCTTCCTGGCTCAGCCCCGGCAACGCGTCGTACTCGCCGAGGATCGCGATCACCGGGCCGCCCTCCCCGGCCTCCGCCATCATGGCGGTGGGAATGCCGGCAACCTCCTGGGTGACGCGGAAGCCTTCGCGCTCCAGCATCGCCAGGTGCTCGGCGGCCGACCGGTGCTCGCCGTAGGCCAGCTCCGGCGTGTCCCACACCCGGTCGGCAAGCGCGGTGTAGTCGGCGCGCTTCTCATCCACGATCTGCCAGATTTGCTCAGCGTTGCGCATGGTCTTGCCCTTTACTTCACGGTCACGTAGCGCAGCGGGAAGGTATTGTCCGCCAACTGCTGCAGTTCGACATTGCTGCGGTATGCCCAGACGACGGTCTGCTGGTGCAGCGGGATGAACGCCGCCTCGTCATGGATGATCTTGGAGGCGTGCTCGATCTGCTGCTGACGCTTTTCCAGGTCGAGCTCCACGGCGATCTGGTCCAGCGTGTCGTCGAAGTCCTTGTTCGACCAGCCGCCGTCGTTGAACACCCCGCGCACCCCGTTGCGCGTGCCCGCGAGGTTGAACAGGCTGTTCAGCGCGTCATACGTCGTAGGCGTCCAGCCGAGCATGTAGAAGCTCGTGCGGTAGTCCGGATTGGAGATCTGCGCGAAGTACTGCAGCCGGGTCTGCGCGTTCAGCGTGATCTTCATGCCGATGCGGGCCAGCATGTTGGTGACGGCCTGGCAGATCGCCTCGTCGTTGATGTAGCGGTCGTTCGGGCAGTCGAGGGTGACGCCGAAGCCGTTGGGGTAGCCTGCCTCCGCCAGCAGCTTCTTGGCGCCGTCGGGGTCGTAGGGGATGCGCACGTCGGACGCGGCGGTGTAGCCGTTGACGCCGGGTCCATACATCAGGCCGGTCGGGTGGCTTTGGTTGCGCATGACCCGGCTTTGGATCGCCTTGGCGTCCACCGCCATGTTGAACGCCCGGCGCACGCGCACGTCCTGGAACGGGTTCTTGCCTTTCACGTCCGACTTCAGCAGCTCCGGCCGCGACTGGTCGAAGCCGAAGAAGATCGTGCGCAGCTCCGGCCCGACCGCGAGCTTGAGGCCCGGGGTGCGGCCGATCCGGTCCATGTCCTGCGGCGGCACGGTGTAGATCATGTCCACGTCGCCGGACAGCAGGGCGGCGACGCGGGTGTTGGCCGACGCGATGACGTTGAACGTCACCTCCGTCAGGTTATGCTCCGGCTTGTCCCACCAGGCCGGGTTGTTGCGCAGCGTGGTGCGCCGGTCCGGCTCGCGGGTGCCCAGGATGAACGGGCCGGTGCCGTTGGCGTTGCGGGTGGCGTAGTTCTCTTCCTTGACCTTGGTGAGGTCCGCCGGCTGCGCCGCGTTGTGCGCCTCGCACCACGCCTTCGACATCATCACCCACGTCGTGATCTCCTGCACGAAGATCGGGTTGGGGGCCTTGGTGATGAAATCCACGGTCAGGTCATCGACCTTCTTCACCTCTTTCACGGTTGCGAAGGTGGCGTTGAGCTGGCTGCCCGGGCCGGACGCCCGCTGATAGCTGAACAGCACGTCGTCGGCGGTGAACGCCTCGCCGCCTTGGAACTTGACATTGGGGCGCAGGTGGAAGCGCCAGGTCAACGGGTCCGGCTGCTCCCAGCTCATCGCCAGCGCCGGCTCGACCTTCAGCTCGCGGTTGCGGCGCACCAGGGGGTCGTAGATGTTCTGCGTGAAGGTCAGCAGGAACGTCTCGTTGCGCGTGTAGGGGTCCATGGAGTTGGCGTCGCCGTCATTGGCCCAGCGGAGGGCCGCGGCGGTTGCAACCGTCGTGCTCAGCCCGAGGGCCAGCAAGGATGTCGCCAACATACGTTTCAGCATCGTTATCCCTTGTTCATGGCAGCGGCTTTCATTAGGCGCTGGTTCGGGAGGGATGCAAATGGGGTTGGTCCGCCGGCCCCCCGCAGCTTTGTCACGCGACGTCTGATTTAGCCGGCTTGCGCGGCCGTCCGCCCTTGCGTCCGTTCTCACGCGCCATGGCCTTCTTGGCCGGCGATCTCCGCTGCCATCACCTATCTGCCCCGCTTGATTGCACTTTACCAAGTTGCGGCATCGAGACCGGGCCAGGCGGGCGCTGAGGGCTACCTCACTACTCTTTCACGTTTTCCGTAATGAGTATTATCAGTCATCGGTGCCATATTCTTGGCTATGGCGCCAGCTTTTGTACCGCATTCGCCACCGCAACCGTGCAACTAAGAATGCGACCATTAGACCAAGAAGGACGAGTCCGATTAGGGCGGCTTTCGACAACAACGCGAGAACTGGCAGGTTCGGAGCTGCGCCACTACCTCCAAAGACATGTAGGTAGCTTGCAACAATCAGGGCGATGCTGCCTATAATTACGCCTAAGTGGGTGCTGATCGGAAGGTCTGGGCGAACGATCAGCTTGAACAAGGCCCATCGCACTTCGTCCAGCAATGAGAGCCGTGGAGGCGAAGGCTGGCGTTTAACGGGAGTCCCGTTCCGGTCCTGGCTTGTGTGTTGTTGGTAGAATCGCGGTTCTCTTGGTGGAACGCCGTCAATGATCCATCCAACAATGGTCGAGATGGTCACGCCGCTTATGCCGGTGATGATCGACAGCCAATTGAGCCACGACGGGGGATCAAACATGCCGAGTCGCGTCCTTAGAAACGTATCTGCATGACGCCGGGTGAACCGGATATTGAGCGATGTGCCCTTCAAAAGAGAGCCTCGAACGCTGTGCGGAAAAGGAAGGGTCGGGTGGTCAAAACTCGCCCTTCTCCAATGCCTCGCGCAACACCTTCTCGACCCGGGCATTATAGCCGGGGCCGGCCGCGCGGACGCCCTTCACCACATCCGCCGCGAGCCGGAAGCCGATATGGATCTTGGGACTCTCAACCGGCGGGCGGCCTACCTTCTTCCATGCTTTGTATTGCTCGGGAAAAACTTCCTTGAACGGCCTTGACTGCGCGAAGTCCTCGTCAGTCAACTCCGGCACGTCCACCGAATCCCAATCCTCTTGCGAGATGTGGGGCGGTTTCTCAGGACTGCTCATAGCGTTTCCTTTCACGTTGGTTGGCTTTTCTCAGGCCGATGACCCGGACAGCCGAACCGCGCATTGTGAACCACAGGACATGAAGCCTACCCCCGATGGGCGCATAGGCGAGGAACCGCGCCTCGCCGTAATCAAATCGGTGATCCTCGACGATGGCCGCCCTGTCCAAATCCATCAGCGCGGCATCAGTCAGGGAAAGCCCATGCTTCTGCCGATTGACGGCGTCCTTGTTCGGGTCGAACTCGATCTCCACGGATTACAGCAGCAACAAAATAAGCCGGGCGCAAGGATTTTTGTTGCTGCATAAATTTTGGATGCAGCGTTCTTTCCGCTCACCCCACCTCCCGTCCCTCCTCCACCGCATGGCACGCCGCCAGCACCTCCCCATCGCGCGTGTGCTTCGGCACCTCCGCCCGGCAGCGCGCGTTGGCCAGCGGGCAGCGCGGGTGGAAGGTGCAGCCGCTCGGCGGGTTGATCGGGCTGGGCACCTCGCCGCCGACCGGCACACGGGCGCGCGTGCTCCCCGCCATGCCGAGGTCCGGGATCGCGTCCAGCAGCAGCCGCGTATAGGGGTGGCGCGGTGCTGCGAAAATGCTCTCGCCCGGCCCATACTCGACGATGCGGCCCAGGTACATCACCCCTAGCAGGTCCGACATGTGCCGCACCACGGCCAGGTTGTGGCTGATGAACAGGTAGGTGATCTGCATCCGCGCCTGCAGATCGCGCATCAGGTTCAGGATCTGCGCCTGCACCGACACGTCGAGCGCGCTGGTCGGCTCGTCGCAGACCAGGAACTCCGGCTCGCTCGACAGCGCGCGGGCGATGGACACGCGCTGGCGCTGGCCGCCGCTGAACTCGTGCGGATACTTCTCGCCGTCGCGCGGCGACAGGCCCACCTGCGTCAGGAGCTGCCCGACCCGGTCCTGCACGTCGCGCCCGCGCAGCAGGCCGAAGGCGCGGATCGGCTCGGCGACGATGTCTGACACGCGCCAGCGCGGGTTCAAGGACGCGTACGGGTCCTGGAAGATCATGTTCATCCGCCGCCGCAGCGCCGGCTGGGCGCGGGCGGCGGAAAGGTTCTGCCCCTCGAAGCGGATCTCGCCGCTGCTCGGCTGATACAGGCCCACGGCCAGGCGCCCGACCGTGCTCTTGCCGCAGCCGCTCTCGCCGACCAGCGACAGCGTGCGGCCGACGGTGACGGCGAAGGACACCGCATCCACCGCGCGCAGCACCCGCCGTCCCTCGCGGGCCAAAGTGCGCTGCAGCCAGGGCCGCGACACGTCGAAGCTGCGGCTCGCCCCGATGGCCTCTAGGACGACGCGCTCAGCCATGCGCCGGCGCCGGGTCAAACAGCCAGCAGGCGGCTTCGGTCCGCCGGGCCGGCATCAAGTCCGGCCGCTCGACCCGGCAGCGGTCGAATACCTGCGGGCAGCGCGGGTTGAACGGGCACCCCGGCGGGATGGCGGTCAGCCGCGGCATCGCCCCGTCGATCTGCCGCAGCCGCTCCACCCGCACGTCGAGCGACGGGATGCTGCCCATCAGCCCCACCGTGTAGGGGTGCGACGGGGTCTGCACCACGTCGGCCACGGCCCCGACCTCGATCACCCGGCCCGCATACATCACCGCGATCCGGTCGGCGGCCTCCGCGATCACGCCCATGTCGTGGGTGATCAGCATGACCGACAGGCCCCGCTCCCGCGTCAGGCGCTTCAGCAGCGCGATCACCTGCGCCTGGATCGACACGTCGAGCGCCGTCGTCGGCTCATCCGCGATCACCAATCGCGGCTCCGCGCACAGGGCGAGCGCGATCACCACCCGCTGCCGCATCCCGCCGGAGAACTCGTGCGGAAAGGCGTCGATCCGCTGCGCGGCTGCGGGGATGCCCACGTCTTCCAGCCAGCGGACAGCCCGGCGCCGCGCCTCGGCGTTGGACAGCGGCAAGTGGGCCTGCATGGTCTCGGTGAGTTGGCGGCCGACCGAGTACAGCGGGTTCAGCGTCGTCAACGGGTCTTGGAAGATCGCGCCGACCTGCTTGCCGCGGATGCGCCGCATCCGGTCGGGAGGGAGGTTGTCGATGCGCCCGCCCTCCAGCCGGATTTGCCCGCCTGCAATGCGGCCCGGCGGCTCCAGCAGGCCGATGATCGCCGCCCCGGTCAGGCTCTTGCCCGCCCCGCTCTCCCCCACCACGCCCAGCACTTCGCCCGGCGCGATGGAGAACGACACGTGGTCGAGCGCGCGGAGCACGCCGCGCCGGGTCGGGAACTCGACGGTCAGCCCGTCCACGTCGAGCAGGCTCATCGCAGTTTGGGGTTAAGCAAGTCGCGCAGCCAGTCGCCCAGCAGGTTGATCGACAGCACCAGCAGCACGAGGGCCACGCCCGGAAAGATCGTCATCCACCACTCGCCGCTGAACAGGAAGTCGTTGCCGATCCGGATGAGCGTCCCCACGGACGGCGAGGACGGCGGCAGCCCGACGCCGAGGAACGACAGCGTCGCCTCCGTCACGATGGCGAGGCCGAGGGTCAGCGTACCGATCACGAACACCGGCCCCAGCACGTTGGGCAGGATGTGGGTCAGCATGATGCGCCCGGACGACAGCCCGATCACCCGCGCCGCCATGACGTACTCCCGCCCCCGCTCCACCAGCGTCGAGCCGCGCACGGTGCGGGCGAACTGCGGCCAGAAGCTGATGCCGATGGAGAAGATCAGCACTTGCACCTTGAGCCGCTCATGCATCTCCTGCGGCAGCGCCGCCGTCACCACGCCATCGACCAGCAGCGCGATCAGGATCGCCGGGAAGGTGAGCTGGATGTCGGCGATCCGCATCAGCACCGCGTCCACGGCGCCCCCGGCATAACCCGCCAGCAGCCCGGCAGCGATGCCCGCCACCACCGCGAACAGCACCGCCCCCACGCCGATCACCAGGCTGATCCGCACGCCGTACAGGATGCCGGACAGGATATCCCGCCCCTGGTCGTCGGTGCCGAGCGGGAACGTCCACTGCCCCTCCGCCTCCCAAACCGGCGGGATGCGGCTGTCCATCAGGTTGAGCGAGGCGAGGTCGAGCGGATTATGCGGCGCGACCCACGGCGCGAGCGCGGCGCCCCCGAGGATCACCAGCAGCACCAGCGCCGCCGCGATGGCCACCGGCGAGCGGCGGAAGCTGTAGGCCAGGTCGCTGTCCCACCACCGGGCCAATGCACCGGGCGGGCGCTGCGCCGCGGCGCTCATCAGCGCGCCACCCGCAGGCGCGGATCGACGGCGTAGTACAACAGGTCCACGACCAGGTTGATCAGCACGAACAGCACCGAGATCATGATGAGGTAGGCCGCCATCACCGGCACGTCCGCCACCTGCACCGACTGCACGAACAGCAGCCCCATGCCGGGCCATTGGAACACCGTTTCCGTCACGATGGAGAACGCGACGATGCCGCCGATCTGCAGCCCGGCAATGGTGACGACCGGCACCAGCGTGTTGCGCAGCGCATGGCCGAAGTTGATGGCACGCGGACCCAACCCCCGGGCGCGGGCGAACTTCACGTAATCGCTGCGCAACGCCTCCAGCATCTCGGACCGCACCAGGCGCATGATCAGCGTCATCTGGAATAGCCCGAGCGTGACCGCCGGCAGCACCAGCGCCTTGAGACCGCCCACGGTCAGGAACCCGGTGCTCCAATGCGAGAAGCGCACCACGTCGCCCCGGCCAAAGCTCGGCAGCACCTGGAGCCACACGCTGAACACCAAGATCAGCAGGATGCCGATGAGGAAGGTGGGCAGCGACACGCCGATCAGGCTGAACACCATGAACAGCCGGGACGCCGCCCCACGGCGGATGCCGGTATAAACCCCCATCGGCACGCCGACCAGCAGCGCGAAGGCGGACGCGGTGGCTGCCAGTTCCAACGTCGCCGGCATCCGCTCGGCCAGCAGGTCCGTGACCGGCCGGGCCAGACGGTAGCTGATGCCGAACTCCCCATGCAGCGCCGCCCACATGAACTTGGCATACTGCACGACGAACGGCTGGTCGAGGCCGAGCTGCTTGGTCAGCGCGACCCGCTGCGCCTCCGTGTAGTCGGTGCCGAGCATGATGGTCACGGGGTCGCCGACGAAGGCGAACATGGCATAAGCAATCAGGCCGACCACGAGCACAACAGGGACGGCCTGCAGGATGCGCGACACGATGAAGGCGGGCACTTGGTCCTCGATTTGGGGCGCGCGGGGTGCGGGCCGGGTGGAGGGTTAGAACGCTTGCGTGGATGCGCCAAGGGGGCCGGCGGTCGTGTCTTGACTTGAATGTCGGCTTGCGACCCAGAACAGACATGCAGCGCACCAAATCGTGGTGGTCGATCTCTCCACTGGTCGAGGGCTGCAGCGAGGCGTATTGTGGCTTTCGTCGCGCCCCCTTGATCTTTTGATCGGGTCACGCGCCTGATGCCGCCAGTCGCTTCCGATGCGTTCCGGCCGCGTCTCAGCCTGCCAATTCAATATAACCTGACCGGCTCGACGGAGGATCTATCATGGCCGACGCCCAATGCCTTTGCGGTGCCCTTAAGCTTAAGTCGCAAGAACCGTCAAAACTGACTGTCGCATGCCATTGCTTCGCCTGCCAGAGACGGACCGGTAGTCTATTCAGCGTCGGGGCATTCTATGCGATCGACACTGTCGAGATTTCTGGTGCCGCCACAGAATTTGTCCACGTTGGCGATAGCGGTCGCAGGGTGCGTATGTATTTTTGCCCAACGTGCGGTTCGACAATCTATTGGAAGCCCGACGCGCTGCCATCAATGATCGGCGTAGCCGTTGGTGCGTTGGCCGCTCCTGACTTTCCAGCCCCAGTGTTATCGATATTCGAGCGGTCGAAACATCGTTGGGTGCAATTTGACGGAGAGGTCGAACATTTTCACGAAGGCGCAATGCGAAAATATTCGCCTGACTTAACGAGAGGGTCCGATTCTCGTTGATCGCAGCGTCCGCTCACCACCAGAACCTGACAGTCAAATTAGAAAACCACCAAGTGAGCCGCCAACGCCCCTACGCCGCCAGCAACTCCCCCACCCAAACACACCGCGCCGTCCGCCCGCACGACGGAAGCCAGCAGCCCCCCGCGTATAGGAATGCGCTGGAAAGGTCACAGCACATTCCGCCCCGGTTCTGCTCGGGCAACCTGCTCCGTGTACGCCCAACATCTGGGCATGACGCTGCTGATCGCGCATTAAACTCCTACCCGGCCAGGCCGGCGGTGGCGGCAAGCGACCTCTGGACGCGCCGCCCATTTGGTATGAAAAATGCCTGGCGACCGCACAGTGTTCGAGGAGAAACCCCATGCCGGAACCCACGTCGCGAGCGGATTTCGAGGCGCTGGTCCGCCGCGCCGGCCTCGCGCTCACGCCCGAGCAGGTCGCCGAACTCTACGTCGGCTGGGCCTATGTGGAGCCGCTGCTGGCCCGCGTCCGCACGCCCGGACGCGGGCGGGACGCCGAACCCGCCCTGCCCTTCCGGCCGGAGCCCCAATGATGCAGACGCCCACCATCGCCGATGCCGCCCGGCAGATCGCCGCGCGCCGGCTTTCCCCCGTGGAACTCACGCAGCATCTGCTCGGCCGCATCGAAGCCGAGGATGCGGCGCTCAACAGCTTCCTCCTGGTGACGCCGGAGCGGGCGCTGTCCGACGCCCGGGCGGCGGAGGCGCGGGTCATGGCCGGCGAGGCGCGCGGCCCGCTGGACGGCATCCCCGTCGCGCACAAGGACATCTACGGCACCGCGGGCATCGCCACCACGGCGCATTCCAAGCTGCTGCACGGCTGGGTGCCCGACACGGACGCCACCACGGTCCGCAAGCTCGCCGCCGCCGGCACGGTGATGCTCGGCAAGCTCGCGACGCACGAGTTCGCCTTTGGCGGCCCGAGCTTCGACCTGCCCTGGCCGCCGGCGCGCAACCCTTGGAACACCGACCATTTCACCTCCGGCTCGTCGTCCGGCACCGGGGCGGCGGTGGCGGCCGGGCTGATCCTGGGCGGCACCGGGTCCGACACCGGCGGCTCGATCCGTGGCCCGGCGGCGCTGTGCGGCATCGCCGGGATCAAGCCGACCTATGGGCTGTGCAGCCGGGTCGGCATCCTGCCGCTGGCGTTCTCGCTCGACCACGCGGGTCCGATGGCCTGGACGGTCGAGGACTGCGCGCTCCTGCTGCAAGCCATGGCCGGCTACGACCCGCAGGACCCGGCCAGCGCCGACCGCCCGGTGCCGGACTTCTCTGCCGATTTGCGCGATGGCGTGAAGGGCCTGCGCATCGGCGTCGCGCGGAGCTGGCACGAGATCGACCGCCCGGTCAGCCCCGCGGTCCAGGCGGGAATCGACGGCGCTCTCGACATCTGGCGGGCACAGGGGGCGGAGGTCCGGGACGTCACCTTGCCGTCGCTGTTCGACTGTCAGGCGGCGAACTTCGTCATCCTGGTCGCGGAGGCGTTTTCCCTGCACGAACCCTGGATGCAGGAGCGGTTCGGCGATTACGGCGAGTTGCTGCGCGACCGCATGGCGTATGGCGGGCTGATTGCCGCGAGTGATTACGTGCAGGCGCTGCGGATGCGCCGGGAGCTGTGCGCTGCCACGACGGCGGCGGCGCAGGACGTGGACCTGCTCATCACCGCCGGAGCGCCGGCGGAAGCGCCGCGCATCGACGACATGCCGAAATGGGACACCCTGGCCCGCCCGGGCTTCACCGCGCCGTTCAACCTTACGGGCTGGCCCGCCATGTCCGTCTGCTCCGGCTTCGGTGTGGACGGCCTGCCGGTCAGCGTGCAGATCGCGGCCAAGCCGTTCCAGGAAGCGGTGCTGCTCCGCGCCGCCCACGCCTTCGAGCAGGCAGCCGGCCTCCGCGCCAAGCGCCCGACGCCCAGGAGCATGGCCGAAGCGGCGGCGTAGAGCAGGCGGTCAGCCCTTCCGCATCACCTTGCGGCCGCGCGCCGGTGGCGCTGGCGGCACGAACGTCAGCGCCGCGTCCAAGGTCCAAGGGTTATCCACCGGAAAGCGCTCAATCCCGATGCCCGTTTCGATGGAAGCGCGGCGGCGAGCAACGGGATACGCTTCTGCGTAAAGGCCTGGCAAATACTGCCGCATCCCAGGCTCATCCTTAATGATGAACTGTGCTTCTTGCTGCTGCTCCACGATGGTAAGCAACCAGCTTCGCGTCATCTTTTCCCGCTGCACAACCACCTTGAGCATGTGGTGCAGCAGCACGACCATCGCGCTCCGGAAAGCGTGTCTCTTACTGCCGGCCATGTCGGTCAGGAACTCAACCAGCGAAACCCGGTCGATCTCGTCCAGCCGCCCGTCGCGCAGCAGGTCGGCCTGTTCCAGCAGCCACCCGAACTCATCCTGGTCATAGAGCGCCCGTGCCGTGTTGTCCGGCGCTTGCGTCCATCCCGTCACGTCCTTCGATCCCACGCTCGACATACCAGCCACCTTAACACGTATTTATGAAGTGACGCTTCACGGAAACCAGCCACCAAGAAACGCCCTCATCCGGGCGCACGCTCCCAAGCCCGGGCGACCGCAACCAGCGCTGCGTCCGCGCCCCGGGCGCCGATGACGCTGAGGCCGACCGGCAGCCCGTCCACGACGGCACCCGGCAGGCTCACCTGGGGATGCCCCGCCAGCCCGCCCTGCGCGCACAAGCAGCCGATGCGTGCCCGCAGCGGGTCCAGCACCGGCAAAGGCAGCCCGGTCTCCGGCGCCGGGAACGGCGTGGTCGGCAGGCAAAGGACCGTGCCGGGCGGCAGCAAGTATGCCATGCGCCCCGCGCGCCTCCTGCCGCATCAGCGCTGCCCACTCGACCTCCGCCGCCGGGATCGCCGCCGCGGCCACCAGGCCGCGCGCCACGCTGAACGCGAAGCGCGGATTGTACGTCTCGACCCAAGGCCGGAAGGTCTGCCACGCCTCGACCGGCTGCAGCGTCCGCTGCGTCCGCGCCCAGACCGACAAGCCCGGCGGCGCCATGGTTTCGTCCCGTGCCGGGCCGATCAGCCGTTCAAGCCGCGCGACCGTCGGCGCCAAGGC
>CAXTUQ010000023.1:0-9701 GCA_964247405.1 uncultured Acetobacteraceae bacterium | reverse complement strand
GCGCTGCACCTTGCCGGTGGCGCCCTTGGGGATGTCGTCCATCACCAGCACCTTGCGCGGCACCTTGAACGCGGCGAGGCGGGTGGCCGCGAAGGCCCGGATGTCGGCCTCCGTCACGCTCTGGCCGGGGCGGGGCACGACGACGGCGCCCACTTCCTCGCCCAGCTTGTCGTGCGGGATGCCGAAGGTGCAGGCCTGCGCCACCGCCGGGTCCGCGAAACCGAACGCGTCGGCGGCGCGCAGCAGGCGGGTGGGCAGCGCGTCCGGCACCGCCTCCCCCAGCATGACCGCGGACACCCGGGCGAACGTTTCGCCGTCGCGGGCAAACCAGCCGGTGGTGTCCGATGTCGGCGCCTGCGCCGCCATGCCGGCGACCGGCACGCGCCCATGGGTGGGCCGGATGCCGAACAGGCCGCAGAAGCTCGCCGGCACCCGCACGGAGCCGCCGGTGTCCGTCCCCAGCGCCGTGTCGCACAACCCGGCCGCCACCGCGGACGCCGAGCCGGAGGAGGACCCGCCCGGCACCCGCCCCGGCGCCGCCGGGTTCGCCGGCGTGCCGTCGAACGCGTTCTCCCCCAGGATGCCGAGCGAAACCTCGTCCGTCACCGTCTTGCCCACCAGCGCCGCGCCGGCGTCGAGCAGGGTCTGCACCGCCCAGGCATGGCGCGTGGGCACCGGGCCACGCGGCCAATCCGGGTTGCCGCCCCCGGTGGGATGCCCCGCCACGTCGAACAGGTCCTTGGCCGCGAACGTCAGCCCGGCGAGCGGTCCGGACGCGGCGCCCGCGATGCGCAGCCGCGGGCCGGGGAGGAAGGCGGAGGTCTGGTCCATGCCGCACGGTGCCGGCCCGGGCGCTGCGGAGCAAGCACGCCCGCTGCGGCGGCGCGATTTCCCGGCGTCCTCACGGCGATGTTGGGCGACTCTACGCTGCACCGCGCCTACTTGATATGTGATGACATTGACCCTCACCAGCCAGGCCGGCACTCCCAAGCGGGGGTGGCTGGCCGCGTTCCTGAAATTCGGCGGGCTGTCCGGCATGGGCTGGCTGCTGGACTTCGCCCTGCTGATGTCCATGGTGGGCGCCCTCGGCGTGCCGCCCTTCGTCGCCAACGTCATCAGCTCCAGCACCGCGGCGCTCACGGTGTTCCTGGTGTCGCGCCGCCTCATCTTCGACCGCAGCGAGGGCGCGCTGGGCACGCGGGTCGCGGTCTATCTGCTTTACACGCTGTGCCTGATCACCGCCGCGGCCTGGGTGATGACCCTGATCATCCAGGTGTTGGCCGGGCTGGCGCAGGCCAACGGCTATGCCCCGTCGCCCGCCGCCCTGACCGCCTGCGCCAAGGTCCTGATCACGCCGCCGCAGCTTCTACTGAACTTCCTGATGTCCCGCCACATGAGCGAGCGGACCATCGTGCCGAGGACATGACCATGCCCGAGAAGCTGCCAGAGAAGCTGTTGGTGTTCATTCCCTGCTACAATTGCGCGGCGCAAATCGGCCGCGTGCTGGCACAGCTCAAAGGCCCCCTCGCCCGGCACTTCGCGGAGGTGCTGGTGCTGGACAACGGCAGCAAGGACGGCACCGTGGAGGCGGCCGTCGCGGCGGCGCCGGAGGCCGAGGTGCCCCGGGTGACGATCGCGCGCAACCGCGCCAACTACAACCTCGGCGGCTCGCACAAGGCCGCCTTCGCCTACGCCGAGCGGGAGGGCTTCACCCATGTCGTCGTGCTGCACGGCGACGACCAGGGCAGCATCGCCGACCTTTCCCCGGTTTTGGACGCCGGCCAGCACCTGCGGCACGACGCCTGCCTGGGCGCGCGGTTCGCCAAGGGGTCGGCGCTGCGCGGGTACTCGCGCTTCCGCATCTTCGGCAACCGCGTGTTCAACCTGCTGTTCACCTTGGGCGCACGCCGCCGGGTGCTGGACCTCGGTTCGGGGCTGAACGTCTTCGCGGCGAGCGTGTTCACCGACCGGAACGTGTTGCGCTACGCCGACGACCTGCGCTTCAACAACTTCCTGCTGCTGGGCCTGTTCGACGCCGGACGCTCGGTCCTGTTCTTCCCGATCAGTTGGCGCGAGGATGACCAGGTGTCCAACGTCAAGATGACGTCGCAGGCGCTGAGGACGCTGGCCATCCTGCGCGACTACTGCCTGCGCCCTGCCCGCTTCCGGCAAACGGACCACCGCGCGGTGCGGCATGAGCGCTACGAGTTCGACGTGGTCCATCCCGCCGCACAGGCGCAGGCCCCCGCGGCGATGGCGCGCTGAGCGCGCCCGCCTGGGACGCCCGGTGGATGCCGGACACCCCAGGGTGCGCGCCCAGGCTTATGGCGACCGATGCCCCGCCCTAGACGGCCTGGCGCGAAACCCGGTGGCGGATCAGGCCGAGGCCGACGAGGCTCGTGCCGAGCAAAGCCAGCGACATCGGCTCAGGCACGTTGATGGCGGAGGCGCCGCTGACCGACGCATCCAGGCTGAAGAACTGCGCCCCGGTGGTCGTGATGGTGATCACCTCGGTCAAGGCGAACAAACCGTCGGTGACGGCGGTTCCCGTTGCCCCGCCGTTCAGGTTGACGCTGCTCAGCAGGGTGCAGCCGCTCGCGCAGCCCGGGTTCTTCAGAGTGTTGCTGTTGTCCAGATACGACTTGACGCTCACGTTGGCCGAAGCGCCTTGCGTGGCGTTGACGATATTGCCGGTGAATTGGGTGAGCCAGCTTGACGCGCCCACCGGCGACGTGAAGTCGGTGCCGGTCAAGGTGATGGTCAGGGTTCCCCCGGCTTTGTTTGAAAGATCGAGCGTCGAAAGGTCGAGGTAGTCTGGGGAACGAAACTCCGCTCCGATGTTGGAGGCTACGAAGTTGCCGACTGTCACTTTATCGAAATATTGTATCCCAAGGCCGACTTTGGCAGACTGGAAGTTCGAAGCGCTTCCAGATGCGACAGTGAGGCCAAGCATCGGCACAGCTTGGGCCTCGCCTGCAATCAACGGCGTTGCGAGGATGACCGCCGACGCGAGAAGAAACTGACGCATGAAAGCTCCTGATGAACGGGTTCCCGAGTGAACCGTTCACCTTTTTGCAATAATGAGACCAGTCAACAAAACCAAGGCGTTGATGATTTTAGAGATCTCGTGGCGTAAAAATCTTAAATGTTGCACATCTAGTTTTTGCTAAGAGCGCCTAACAGAACTTGGAAGGCAAGCAGAGCCATGCCGGTCTGATTGGCATGGCCGAACCTTTGCTGCCTGACGACCTGTGGGCGGTCGAGCGCACCCATGCCTGGATGGCCCGCTTGCGCCGCCTCACCGTGCGCTGCGAGCGACGCGACGACACTCACCTTGCCTTTGCCCTGCTCGGCTGTGCCCTGGTCTGCATGAACCAAGTCAGGCGGTTCTGTTAGGCGCTGTGAGATCACCGGGCAGTGTCACACCTGTCAGGCGCTACTCGCCGGATGGATGCTCCGCCTCCAAGGTTAGGACGACATTGCCGATGATGCCCCCGCTTTCGACGGCCTCATGGGCTTTGACGACATCGTCGAGGGCGAACGTCCGTGCCACCCCATGCGTCAGGGAACCAGCGCGCAGATACCCGTTCAGCGCGCGGACGGTCTGCTCACGAACGGATGGCGCCAGCTCATAGACGACGAAGAATCGTGCTGCCGCACCAACGGCAATCATTGGCCCGAATGAAAATGGAACCTCGGGAGTTCCTGATCCATAGACGACGTACAAGCCATCCCGGGCAATGATGTCGGGCAAGAACTTCACATTGGCGGCGGCATCCACCTCGACGATGCGATCCGCACCTGCCCCGTTCGTCACATCCTTGATGCGCTCCACGATGTCGTCGGTCCGATAATTAACGACATGGTCGGCCCCGCAGCGTGTTGCGATCGAAGCCTTTTCATCGGAACTTACGCTTGCGATGATGCTGCCTGCCCCAAGCAGACGTGCAAACTGGATCGCGTAGCTCCCAACGGCGCCTGCGCCGCCGGTAACGAGAACGGTCTTCCCAAAGACGGACCCGTCAGTCGTCATGGCCCGCAACGCGGTGAGTGCCGGGATGCCAAGGCACGCTCCCTCGTTGAACGTGGTGTTGTCCGGCAGCATCACGGCTTGCTCTTGCGGGACCACGATCGACTCGGCTGCCGTTCCGAACGGCCGCTTCCACTGGCCGTTCCAGATCCATACGCGCTCGCCGAGCCTCCCATGCGGAACGCCTGGACCAACCTCGCTGATGATGCCGGCGCCGTCGCTGTGCGGCACGATCTTCGGGGCGGTCATGGGCCGGCCAGCACGCGACTTCACGTCGGAAGGGTTGACGCCCGAAGAATACAGGCGGACGCGGACATCCCCTGGGGAAAGGGGTGGACTCGGCATTTCGCCCACCATCAAGACGTTTCTTGCTTGACCTGTTTTCTCGTACCACGCGGCTCTCATGAAGGCTCTCCTACGGATGCGAAGTCACGGCCCGCGTTCCAGCGGTCAAACGTCCGGCCCAGAATGGCGTCCGGTTCTCTGCCGCCTGTGACTGCCGAGTTCATCTTCACGACAAATCGACGGCTTCTGCCCATGCCTCCAACGCGGGTCATCTCCCGGATGTGATCTTCAGGCCGATCGCGCATGAAATCAGTCCGGCGATCAGCAGCAGGCGGACGGCTGTCGCGGGCTCGCCGAACCAGACGATGCCGATCGCGACGGTTCCGACCGCGCCGATGCCGGTCCAGATCGCATAAGCCGTTCCCAACGGGATCGCACGTTCCGCGAGCTCGAGGAAGACCAGGCTGAGCGACACGCAGACCAGGAAGCCGATCACGGCGTAAAGGTTCTTGAAGTTGTGGCTGAGACGGAGCGCCGTCGTGAAGCCGACCTCGAACGTGCTCGCGAGCAGGAGCCAAACCCAGCCCATCAGAGGCCGCCCTGGCGGCGAAGCCCGTCCGGCATCGCTTTCGCCCGAGGCGGCGCGGACGGGGGACCGAGGACGCGCGGGGCGGGCGAGCCGTCCCGCATCCCCGCCGGGTCAAGCCCGGGCATGGGTCCGGATCTCGGCCAGGGACACGCCCACGATCCACAGGCATGTCGAGAACAGGACGATGTCCTTGACGAAGAACGATCCCGTCGGCCCAAGCCCGACGACGGAACCCGGCTGGATCACGCCTGGGGTCGTGAACAGGCAGCTGACCGTCAGGACGAACGACCACGCGCCCATCGCGCCGCCGAGGGCCGACAGCCTGGGGTCGACGAGGCGCCCGGCGATCAAGAGGCCCGTGGCGATTTCGAACACGCCCAGGAACCTCGCCCCGCCGGCGACGCCGAACAAGGCGTAAAGCCAGGAGATGAGCGGATTGTTGGAGATGATCGGCTGGAGGCCCTCCGCCTCGAACGGGATGAACTTCATGCAGCCGAACCACAGGAAGATGACCACGGCCGCCGCCGTGCTCGCCCAACTGCCGGCGCGGCTGACCGCGTCGCCGAGAGTGACGGCCCGGTCGAGGAGGGCTCCTCGGCCAGCCCCGTATGCCGCTGTCGTCGCCATGCCTGCTCCTCCGGTGGGATGTGAAGTCAACGCCCGGCCTCGCGCGGGGCGGTCAAGCGGTCCCGCCTGGGCCGCGCGCGGCGGCGATGGCCTCGATCTCGATCATCGCCTCGGGCGTGTAGAGGCCTTTGACCTCGACGATGGAGTCGGCCGGATACGGCGAGGTGAAGAACTTGCGGCGCAGGTCGACGACCTTGGGGAAGTCGCCCATGTCGGTCACGAAGATCGTGACCTTGACCACGTCGGCCAGGCCGGACCCGCCGGCCTCCAGCGCGCGCCGCAGGTTGGCGAACGCCTGCTCGCCTTGCGCCTGGAAACCGCCCTCGACGATCCGGCCATCCGCGCCGTAGCCGGCCTGGCCGGAGATGAAGAGGAGGTCGCCGAAGCGGATTCCCTGGGACAGCAGGTAAGGCTCGTAAGGGTCGGGATTGGTGGCGATGCGCGTCATCATTTCTTATCTCCGCCGGGTCGCGTCGGCATGGGGTGCGGCGAGGCCGTGCGGCTCGTGTCCCGCGACGGCCCTGGCATGGTCGGCCTAAGCATCATTCTGCGAAGTGTGCTTACACGCAGCAGGCAAAATGATCGTCCTCAACGACTCCTAAGCAGGCATTCGTGGCGTAAGCTACGAATGCCTGCTTAGGCGGGCGCGGAGCCGGCCATCGAGGCGGTCCGGCCGGCCGTAAGCTGGGCGCCTGCCCATGCCCGCCTGAGCGCCACGCTTTGCGACAGCAGCACGAGCGAGGCGGCGAGGAGGACGATGTCCTTGACGAGGAACACCCCGGTGGTGCCAGACAGGAGCGGCGGCCCGCTTGGCGCCCACACGCCCGGCGTCGTCGCCATGAAGCTGAGCGTCGTCAGGAACGTGACGCATGAGCCGAGCGCCCCGCCAATGGCGGCGATGCTCCCCGGCCGGCGGAAGCCGATGGCCAGCAGCAGCCCGAACGCCAGCTCGGACGTCCCGATGGCCATGCTCGCGCCCTGCGTGCCGAGCACGTTCAGCCAGGAGGTCAGCGGGCTGTTGCTGACGAGCGGCGCGATCCCCATGGCCTCGTATGCCGTGAACTTCTGCAAGCCGAACCAGAGAAAGATCACGACCAGCGAAAGCCGCAGCAGGTGCCCCGCGCTCCGTTCGAGAAAGGCAGCCGTTGGGTCACTGTGAGGCATGATGGTTCCTCCAAAGAAGGGTTCGAGCAAGCATCATCGGCGTAAGGCCACGCCGCGAGACTGCGCTGCTCGGGGCGTCCTGCGCGACGACTTGACCAGGGGTCAGCCGATCCGTAGCCGCAATGCTCAAGCTGGGTTTCCGCTTTGGACTCGACAAACTCGGAATCGGCATCCATCAGGTGAGCTGACCTCATCCATGGATCTGTCCAATGCGCAGGCTGCCTCCGCTTTCCGCGCTGCGCGCCTTCGAGGCGGCCGCGCGCCACCTGAGCTTCAAGGGAGCGGCGGGCGAACTGGGCGTGACGCCCACGGCGATCAGCCATCAGGTCAGGTGGCTAGAGGACCACCTCGGGGTGCGGCTGTTCCACCGGCGCACCCGCCGGGTGGAACTGACGGCGCCGGCGCACATCCTGTACCCCGTCCTGCGCGGCGGGTTCGACGCCTTCGCGGCCGCCGTCGAGCAGGTCGCCGCGACGCAGCGGCGCCAAGTGGTGCGGATCTCGGCGACGACGGCGTTCACCGCCCGGTGGCTGCTTCCGCGCGTGCAGCGCTTCCAGGCGGCGCATCCGGATATCGACCTCCAGCTGCACGCTTCCGACGACATCGTCGACATGGGGGCCGCGCAGATCGACCTGGCCGTGCGGTATGGCCACGGCCCGTACCCGGGACTGCGGGCGGAGGTGCTGCTGTCCGACCGGTTCGCGCCCGTGGCCAGCCCCCGCCTTGCCCTGCGCACGGCCGGCGACCTGCAGCGGGTGCCATTGATCCATTTCGATTGGCGGCGGGCCGACCCGGCCAACCCGACCTGGGAGGTGTGGTTCAAGGCGGCGGGCCTGCTGGCGGTCAAGCCCATCTCGCACCTTCTCTGTTCCGAGGAGAGCCACGCGATCCAGGCGGCCGTGGCGGGCCAGGGCGCGGCGCTGCTCAGCCTTGTCCTGGTCCGCGACGCGATGGAGACGGGCGGGCTTGTCCAGCCTTTCGGCCCGGTGCTCGACAGCTACACCTACCACCTCGTCGAAGTAGCGGACCGGCCGAGCAGCGAGGCCACCCAGATCGCAAAAGCTTGGCTGATGGACGAGGTGCGGTCCGGGGTTTGAGGCTGACCGGGGTGGTCAAGCAAATGACCGGCTTGTTGCCTGTTGGTGGGACCACGCCCGGAACGGATTGGCAAGCTGGGATGTCGGGCATGGAACCTGGCAAGGATACTGCATCACTGGGGCGAAGCTCGACCCGCGCGTGCTACAGATCGACCATCGCGTTCCTTACCGCGTCGCGGGGGACGCTGGATTGGTGGATCATGACGTTTCTGCATACATGCTGCTGGATGCGAGTTCCCAGCGCGCCAAGTCTTGGTCCTGTGAGCAATGCGCCAACTTTCGGGAGATACGCGACCCAAAGATTTGCAAAGGTTGTTTTTGGGCTTACCCCGAAGACTGTCAGCACATCGCCATGCAACAAATTCGCAGAACGGACATCGTGTGGAAAGATGACGACGTTCCTGTGCATGACCGTCTAAAGGCAAAAGCAGATCGGGAAGGCATTTCCATGCCTGATCTGCTTCTGAGGCTTGCGAGAGGCGAAGGTCAGTAGGACATAACCGTCTGACGGGTATCTGCTGGTTCTTTGCGGAGAACAACCGACGAAGGCGCAGCCAGGCCTTCCGACAAGTAGAGACTTTCCACCGTTTCTTCGGTGCCGCCGTTGAGCGTGGCCTGGCTGGACCGCCCAGCGTGAAGATGCAGACACGTCATCCCGAGTTCGTCGGGCAGCGGCGGGCTGTACACCTTTTCGCCGCACATGCCGTCGTAGGACAGGGCGAAGCGGATGCGGCGAACGTTGAGCGTCCTTAGTCCCGCCACTAGCCGTTCCTGCGTCATCCACTCCGCATAGCGCCGGTCCCGCCCGGTGGAGGTGCCGAGATATGGCGGGTCCATGTAGGAAAAATCTCTCGGCCCGGCATCAGTCAGGGTATCCAGCCAATCCCCAGCGCGTATCTCCGTCCGCCCGCGCAGCAGTTCCGCCGAGTCCTCGATGGCAATGCGCATCTTTTCCGGACGCATCCCAAGACGGCGCTTGTCGGGAGACTGCGTGAACTTTCCTTTTGCGTTGAAACGCACGGCGTTTTTCACGCATCGGCACGTCAGATAAAGCAGGTCAACTGGGTCGTGGCTTTCGTTGAAGCGCTCACGCACTCGGTTGAAATATGAGGTGTCCCCTGGCTTCTGCCCGTTCCAAATTTCGGCATAGCGTATCGCGGTTCCGCGTGGATCGGCTAGAATAGCCCTCCAAAGCTCCATCATCGGGGCTAGGGAGTCCCCTAGCACGACGCGCTTTGGCCTACGGTGCCTTGCTGCCCACAGCGCCATAGCAGCGGACCCGGCAAAGGGTTCATACCAAGTTCCGATGTCGTCAGGCACGTAGCGTCCAATCAACGGCGCCAGGTTCCGCTTGCTGCCCTGGTAAGGGATCGGGTGAGGGAGTTTCGCTAGGTCGGCAGTCATCCGGCGTCCTTCTTTGTGGTTGCGGCGGTTGTGATGCCGCATGGGTGCCCGTTCTCATCGGACAGCAAACCTATGCCGGCGCCTTCTAGGACGCGGCGCACAGCTTCAATGTTGTTCCGCATGGGCGAGCGCTTGTCGCCCTCGAAATCCTTGAGGGTGCTTAAGCCGACGCTGGCGCGTTTCGCTAAATCATCTTGCGACCAACCTAGCCAGGCCCTCGCCGCGCGGCATTGTTCTGGGGACAACATAAGATAGTGCTAACTGACCAAACTGAATCGGTCAACGTCATTCTTTCTAGTTGACGTAAGCCGTATAAGACTATTAGTATGACCTCAGCTAATTAAGTTGAGGCGCCGCACCATGGCTCAGCATTTCCTTCTCACCGCCGCCGCCCGCACGCTGAGCCTCAAGGCCATCTTCCGCATGAGCGACGACGAGGCGCACGCGACGTTCACGGCCATCCGCTTCGCCGACAACGGCGGCGCGGCCTTCTGCCCGCGCTGCC